>JASHYZ010000008.1 GCA_030042795.1 Terriglobia bacterium
CTGAACGCCACCATCAAGTCGGGCACCAACCACCTCCACGGCGACGCCTGGGAGTTTCTGCGCAACGACGCCTTCGACGCCGCCAACTTCTTCGAGAACTCGCCCACTCACATCAACAAGGGCGAGTTCCGTCAAAATCAGTTTGGCTTTACCTTGGGCGGGCCCATTTACGTTCCTCACGTCTACAACGGCAGGGATAAGACATTCTTCTTCGTGGATTACGAAGGCACACGCATTCGCCAAGCCTCGCCCCAGGTCGCGACGGTGCCGACGGCGCTGGAACGGGCCAGCGGCTATACGGATCTCTCGGATCTGATCTCAGACCAGAGCGGCACGCGCACGGACCTTCTGGGCCGGATCACGCCGGTGGGCACGGTGTTTGACCCGGCTACCACACGGCCGGTCACGGCCGGCCGGCCCGACCCGGTGACGGGTCTGGTGGCGACCGCCAATGGCTTTGTGCGCGATCCGTTCCCCAACAACCAACTCCCGTCCAACCGTCTTGATCCGAACGCGATCGCCCTGCTGAATCTCTATCCGGCGCCCACCGTCGCCGGCCTGTTCAGTAACTACACGGCGGACCGCGTAATCAAAAACAACACCAACCAGTACGACATCCGCATTGACCACAATTTCAGCGACAAAGATCAGTTATTCGGCCGTTTCAGTTACGCGGATAATCCTGACTTCGTGCCCGGTCCGTTTACCAGCTTTGCCGATTCCAGCAGCTTTTCACAGGATACCTTTCACAATAACAGCGTTAGCTTGGCTCTCAGCGAAACGCATTCCTTCACGCCCACAACCATCAACGAAGCCAGGTTTGGATACAGCCGGCTAGCCACGAGTCAATTCCAACCCTACGCCAACACGATGGGCATTCCGGCGCAGTTTGGCATTCAGGGAATCCCGCAGATTTCTCACAATGGCGGATTGCCGTTTATCAACATCGAAGGCCTGAATAATCTCGGCCCGGCCGGATACGTGCCGGGCGAGCGTTTTAGTGAGACCACGCAGGTTACGGACAACCTTACGAAAATTTACGGGGCGCACAATTTCAAGGGCGGCTTCGAGTTTCAACACCTTCGTTTTCCCTGGTTCGCTCCGGCCTACCCGCGCGGTTACTTTGGCTTTGACGGCGTTTACACCGAAGTCCCTTCGACAAGCGGCGGCAATACCGGACTCGCGCAACTACTTCTGTCGCCCGTCGCGACCACAGTGCCCAACGGCATAAACAATGTCGGCGGAAGCGATACAACGTCAGCTTCAAATTTCACCGGTCCCGACGACATCCGGAACTATTATGGCCTCTATTTTCAGGATTCCTGGAAGGTAAAGCCGAGGCTGACGGTCGAGCTCGGTCTGCGCTGGGAATTCTTCGGGCAGGTGGTGGAAAAATTTGGGGCGCAGGCGAACTTCATTCCGGGGCCGCCTGGGAACGGAGCCGAATATCTCATTCCCACCCAGGCTAAGAACACTCCTTTGTCGCCATCCTTCCCGGCAACTCTGGCGCTGGACGGTATCAAGCTTGGTTACAGCAGCGAGCCTGGTCTCACCAACACGCCCCTGAATAACTTCGCGCCGCGGGTCAGCGTGGCCTATCAGGCCACGTCCAAACTCGTGGTGCGCGCCGGCTATGGAATCTATTACGCTGGTTTCACCAACATCGGCGGGTCCCCTGATATCGGGTCGAACTACCCGTTCCTTTTCAATTTTGCCTACTACAGTCCCGATCCCGGTCATCCCATTACCTATCCGAGCGGCGCTTTGGGCACTCTCGAAAACGGCTTATCGCCCATCCCTCTCACCCCCGCCAACGTCACGGCTGAAGGTCTAGCGCTCGAAGGCATCCAGACGGGCTATAAGACCCCTTACACCCAGGAATACAACATCAGCTTTCAGTACCAGCTCACGCCCAACCAGACGGTGCAGGTGGGCTATATTGGCAACAACTCCCTTCATCTTGAGACGGGACCCGGCCTGGACGAACCGAACGAGATTCTGCCGCCCGGGCAGAACCCGCAAAACTTTGTGGCTTTCCCTGACTTCGCTCGCGGAGCCAGTTACATCACCACCGACGGCAATGGTTATTACGACGCGCTTCAGTTCACCTTCGACCGCCGGTTCAGCCAGGGCCTCAATCTGCTAGCCAATTACACCTACTCGGAGTGCCGCACGGACGAAGCAAATCTGCTGGGCATCGGCAACTCTCCGGGGTTCCGCGCACCGTACTTGCCCAATTTCGGGATTCAGGGAGACTACACAAGGTGCGGTGACGAGAGTCCGAATATTGTCCACCTCAGTGGCATTTACCAACTTCCCGTAGGCAGGGGCAGGCGCTTTGCCCAATCGGCGAGTGGCGTGGTGGACCAGGTCATCGGCGGCTGGAGCCTGAACGCGATTCTGACTCTGCAGGATGGCTTTCCCAGCACGATCGGCTGCCCGATCGGCACCACCGCCGACTTCGGCTGCAATGCCCTGCTGGTGCCCGGCCAGAACATGTATGCGGGGCCGCACAACGTGAACCAGTGGTTGAATCCGGCCGCCTTCGCCAATCCGCCGGTGGCCACCACCGTCGGGCAAACGGACTACGCGCCCTTGGGCGGCGCCCCAGGCCAGTTCCTGAGCCCCGGATACCACCGCCTGGATCTATCGCTCTTCAAGCAGTTCCGGACTTCGGAACAGACGCGCCTGGAATTCCGCGCCGAGTTCTTCAACCTTACCAATACGCCCCAGTTCGCCGGCCCGGCTTTTACGGACTTCACGAACACTTCAACCTTTGGCCAGATAAATAGCCTACGTGACGGAGCCAACGATCCGCGGCAAATCCAGTTTGCGCTGAAGTTCTATTTCTGAGTCATCCAGCACGCAGCAGCCCGAACCGCGCCGAATTCTTCGTGAACTTCGTGCTTAGAGCCTCTCAACGTGGAGTCACGGAAACTCGCTGGCCTCCGCGCTACTAACGTCTAGTTTCTTCTCGCGCCGCGAAGATTTTCGTCTTGTGCTTGAATGCAGTTCGCAACCTCTCTGTGGCCAAAAGACTTCAACACTGAGGGCGCAGAGTCTTTGTGACCTCCGTGTTGAGAGGCTTCTAGGCACAGAGGTCGCCGAGACGCCGCGCTTTGCAGGATGATGAAAAGCCCGATTCATGTCATTTCGAGCGAAGCGAGAAATCTCGCTCTGAAGAGAGAAGGCTCACGAGATTTCTCGCTTCGCTCGAAATGACATGAACTGTAGGCCGTTTTTCATCACGCTGTAGAAGAAGCTTGTAGCGCCCTCTCGGTTTACATATGCTGTCTGTCGAACTACTCTTTGCGGGAACGCGAGGCCGTCACGACGTTGGAACTCTACCTTGGAGCTGATCTGATCGAATGCGAGATCGGCGGCAGGCCGCTCTACCTGCCGGTACTACGAGATGAAGACGGAGCCGTCCTGCTGGATTGCGGCACGCGCGCCCACGCCGAAACCGATATTCCGCGGCAACTCCGCGATCTGGGCCTGGGAGACGAATCTTTAACCTAGCTGATTATCTCTCACCCGGATGCCGACCACTGCGGCGGCGTGGGAGAAATGAAGCGCCGCTACCCGAAACTTCAAATCGCGTGCGGTGAAGCCGATCGCGCCCTCGTCGAGTCGCCCGATTACCTCTTCAGTGTTCGCTACAACGCCTACCGAAGAGA
>JASHYZ010000108.1 GCA_030042795.1 Terriglobia bacterium
CAACATCAACAGCAGCCCCTGAGAGGCCGTAAAGGTGGTAGTGAGAGCGCCAGACTGCAGCGCCCCATGCACAGCGCCCGCGGCTCCTCCTTCGCTTTGCATCTCGATTACCGTGGGAATACTGCCCCAAACGTTAGGCAGGCTCGCCGCCGCCCATTCGTCCGCCAGCTCCGCCATTGTCGAAGAAGGCGTAATCGGATAGATGGCGCAGACTTCATTTGCCCGGTACGCCACATGTGCCACCGCCGTGTTCCCGTCCATCGTTGTCTTCGTCGACATCGCTTGCCCTCGCCGCTCTCGCCATAACGTGCGGCGGCTATAGCGCCGGTCTTGGCGCAAAGTTCGGCTCCGGGACCATCTCGATTGCGTGGCACGGGCATTGCTCAAAACATACGGCACAACCCGTGCAGCGCTCCAAGTCCACCCAATAACCCGGCCCTCGCAAGGGCTTCCCGATTGCCTTCTCGGGGCAAGCCGCATAGCAGTTATCGCATTCAAAGCAGTTGCCGCAAGATAAGCACCGCCGGGCTTCGTGCAGCGCTTCCTTCTCGCTCAAACCGGCGACGACCTCGGCAAAACTCCGGACTCTCTCGTCGGGCGAGCGCTCAGCTTGGACCGAACGAAGAGCGTCGGTGGAGATCGGGAGCTTAAGCATCGAGAAAGAAACCTTGGGTGGCCGCGTTGGCTTTTCGTAAGTCGTGCCTCGGAGCCACGCATCTATGAATCGGGCGGCCTTCTTGCCGTGGCCCACTGCAGTTGTCACGGTCCGTTCGCTCGGTACCATATCGCCCCCGGCGAAGATACCCGGGTACCCCGTCATCATGTTGGGACCGACGACCACCGTTCCATCCCGCTGCACTTCGATTCCCGGCAAAGATCGCAGGAAGGCGCTCTCCGTTTCTTGCCCCAGCGCCAGTACGACAGCGTCTGCCTGGAGGGTCTCCATCTGGCCGGTGGGCTGCGGCCAGCCACGCTCGTCAAGCCGCATCACTTCGACCGTCAGGTCCTCGCCGGAGATTGCCTTGATGGTTGAGAGCCACTTGACTTTTACGCCTTCCGCCAAGGCGTCCTCCAGCTCGAAGGCGTGGGCGGGCATGTGCGCACGGTCCCGCCGGTAAATGATGAGCGGTTCGGCTGCGCCCAGGCGTCGCATGGTCCGCGCAGCGTCCATTGCCGTGTTGCCGCCGCCGTAAACCACCACGCGCCGGCCGAGCAGCGGCGCTTCGCCGGTCTCGACCTGGCGCAGCAGCGTAATCGCATCCAGCACCTTGCCGGCATCCCGCGCGGGAATTTCGACGCGCTTGCCGACATCAGCGCCGATGGCGACAAACACCGCGTCGAAGCGGCCGGCTTCCTTCTCGGCCAGCACGTCCTCCACCTTGTGGTCGAGGACGATCGAAATTCCCATCGCCTCGATGCGGCTGATCTCCTGCATGAGCACCTGGCGAGGCAGGCGATAAGAAGGAATGCCAAAATGTAGCATGCCGCCCGGAAGCGGGCCGGCCTCGTGGATCTCGACCGCGTGGCCGAGCCGGGCCAAATGATAGGCGGCGGACAGCCCGCTCGGCCCGGCTCCCACCACCAGCACGCGCTTTCCCGAGCACGGCCCGGGCCGGATTCTCCATTTCTCCGATAGGGCCAGATCGCCCAGGAAGCGCTCGACGGCATGGATGCTGACGGCGCTGTCCAGTTCAGAGCGGTTGCAGGCTGTTTCGCAGGGGTGGTAACAGACGCGGCCATGAACGGCCGGAAGCGGGTTATCCCGCACTAGCAGATCCCAAGCTCGCTCGAATTCTCCGGCCTGTGCCTGTCCGAGCCACCCCTGCACGTTTTCGCCGGCCGGGCAAGCATCATTGCAGGGCGGCATGAGGTCTACGTAAACCGGCCGGCGCCATCGCCGTGGCCCGGCTCCGAGCTCCTGCGTCAGATCAACAAGCGGCGTGATGTCGCGCGCGGAGCCGGTCATAAAGCCTTCTTTCCACCACAGTCCAAATATCGGCGGCTGGAGAACTACGGTCTGTGACGCCGGTCACAGATCGTGGTGTTCTCAGATGTGAACCGCCAGCACCGGGCACGAGCCGAGCCGAATCACGCGATGAGTGGTGGAACCAAACAAGGCCAGGTCCAGCGTGTTGCGGCCTCGCACGCCGAGGATGATCAGATCGCTTTGGTCTTCCTGCGCGAGCTGGATAATCTCCTCGTAGGGCTTGCCGATACGCACGAGCGAATTCACGGTGCACCAACTACGAACATCAGCGGGTATCGATTTCTCCAGCTCGGCCGTGGTGGTCGCAACCTCCTCCTGCGTGAACGTATTTGTACCGATGCGTTCGACGACATGAAGCAGGGTGAGTTTGGCGTTGTATTCCATAGCCAGCGAGAACGCGTAGCCCAAAGCGCGGCCCGCGTGGTCAGAGAAGTCGGTGGCAAGAAGAATTCGATGCAAGTGGACGGGCTCCACAGCGTCGCCAGGTTCGACAAAGTCGTGGGCTGGCTTTCGCACCGCCAGCACCGGACAGCGCGCCTTACGCACCACCCTCTCGGTCACGGATCCCATGTTCAACCGGTCAAGTCCGTGGCGGCCGTGCGTTCCCATCACGATCAGATCTGCGGACCTCTGTTCGGCGAAATCCAGGATGCATTCCCAGGCGTACCCTTCGCGAACGAAGCACTTCGGTTCCAACCCGTTCCGCGCATGGGCGCTGACAAGTCCGCGCAATCTCTCTTCGGCTTCATCCTTAAGCTTGTACCAAGAGTCTTGGAGCATCGCTTCCGGAAAGGTGCAGTAGGGATAGGCTACCTGCAGCGGTTGTACGACGTGCTCCACCAGCAGCTTCGCGTTGTAGTGCTTCGCCAGCGAATAGGCGTAATCGTAGGCCTTGTTCGAAAATTCTGAGAAATCCACCGGACAAACAATGGTTTCGACTTTCAGCATACTCACCTCCCGTCGATTCGAACTAGAGTTCGTGCTGCCTGAGAACTCCCAACCGACGGGCTTAGTTTGGACTCTTGAGGTCGATTAAGCTGTGACGCTGACGACCGCTGGCTGTGACCGGCGTCACAAAAGAAAAATTCACCGCAGAGATCACGGAGGTCTTCTCCTTGTTCTCTGTGCCCTCTGTGGCCAAAAGCCTTCAACACTGAGGCCACAGAGCCTCCGTGAACTCTGCGTTAGAGGCTTCTGGGCACAGGGGCGCCGAGGCCTTCGGTTGGGTTGCGGCCAAAGGCTGCGCCAGGTTGAGCGGCTTCTAGTGTGGTGTCCCGCGAAATACTTGACAATCATGGCATCTACAAATCCCCCTCCCTGGGGAGAGGGGCAGGCGGGGGAGGGGCGTGACGACAGTTGTCAAGTATTGCGCGGGATACCACACTAGCCGACTTTACGCGACGGACGGTAATCGCTACTTGAGGCCACGATGGTGTTGGCAATGAAGTCCTGAACGAAGTACTCGGAATCGCTCGATTCCAGCAGTAGCTGCTTGATTCGCCTCTTGGCGTA
>JASHYZ010000009.1 GCA_030042795.1 Terriglobia bacterium
CGGCTCGGGCCAGTTGAATCTGCTCAGCTGTTTCGGCGTTGGAATGAAGGCGACCTACCGTGCGAAGTTCACGATCGTCAAAAGACTGGGCTCCGACGCTCAAACGGTTGATACCTTGCTCGCGGCAAACCGCGAGCAGCCTCGCATCGGCCGATCCAGGGGTCATCTCCAGCGTAACCTCTGGGATGCCCGCAAACAGAAATTGCCGCCGAAGTGTGGCGAAAATGCGATTGAGTCCATCCGAACCTGCCAGCGTGGGCGTGCCGCCCCCGAAGTAAACGGAATCAACTGGCAAGGCCAAAAAGCCGCTGGAAACCTGTTCCCCGGCTGCACCGTTATTTCCTGAGCCGAGCAGGCGCGGGAGAAGATCGATTTCCCGCTCCAGGCTCGCGAGATAGTCCTCAAGAGTTCTGGCGGGCGCAACCTTAGAACTGAAGTTGCAAAAGCTGCACTTCGATGAGCAAAAAGGAATCTGGACATATAAGCCGAGCGTGGTCATGTTGAGAAAATGACAGGCGGCGAGAGAGTGGGTTAATCGGCAACGATCTTAATGTGCAACTGACGGCTTCTCGGACCGTCAAATTCACAGAAAAAGACGCCCTGCCAGCGCCCGAGCACCAGGCGCCGATTCTCGATCAGCAAAGTCTTGGAAGAGCCCACAACGGACGCCTTAAGGTGCGCGTCGCAATTCCCGTCATCGTGGCGATAATTGGCATCACGCGGAGCGAGTCCACAGAGGAACCTGTCCAAGTCCGTCAGCAATGAGGGGTCAGCATTCTCCTGCACCAGGATCGCCG
Source organism: Terriglobia bacterium (assembly GCA_030042795.1). The sequence goes on from JASHYZ010000009.1 coordinate 798, forward strand.
CCGAGGTGTGAGGGACAAAGACGTGACAAACACCGCTGGCGACGCCTGACTCCGCAATCATTTTCTCAATCTTTGCAGTAACGTCCCTGAACTCGACTCGCGAGCCTGTCTGTAATTCAAGCGAGTGCAAACTGCTTGCGCGTTCAAGCGAGACCGCCCTGCCCACTTCCAGTGCCATATGAACCTCCGTGCACCTTAACGTTACACCAGAGATGCAGCCCGCCACAACCAAACCGCCCTGCCCGGACGCATCCGTGAGCCCATCGTGAGAGCGGCATACGTGCCGTGATACAATCTCCGTCAGGGTGACTGAGAACGCGGCAGACAATCTAAGCCGCTATTACCAGCGGCTGTTCGAGGAGCTCGGCCCTCAACAATGGTGGCCTGCCGAGACCCGCCTGGAGGTCATTCTCGGAGCGATCCTCACGCAGAACACAACGTGGCGTAACGCTGCCCTAGCGATCGCAAGACTCCGCGAAGCGCGGTTGCTGGAGCTGCGCCGGCTGCGTGAGGAGGCAGAGGAGCGCCTACAGGCTTTCATCCGCCCAGCGGGCTTCTTTCGTCAAAAGGCGCGCACCATCCGAGCCTTTATTGACTGGCTTGAGGCAAATCACGCCGGCTCATTACGGCGCATGTTTGCCAAGCCCGCGGAGGAATTGCGAAGTGCACTGCTCGGTGTAAAGGGTTTGGGGCCGGAGACCGTGGATGCCATTTTGCTCTATGCCGGACATAGACCGCTGTTCGTTGCCGACGTCTATTCACGGCGCATCCTGGCGCGTCATGGACTGCTGGCGGCCAGCAGCACCTACGCCGAGGCGCAAGAGTTCATTCATCATCACCTCACGCCGGATCCGGCTGTGTACAACGAGTTTCACGCGCTTCTAGTGGAGGTGGGTAAGCGCTATTGCCGAAAGGACACGCCGAGATGTAACCAATGTCCGCTCGAATTGTTTCTACCCGAGCTGCAGCGACCAGCGGCTGAGCTGGCCAGAGATTCAGAACCACAGTTCCGGTGAGCCTTGATCTTGACATGGACGCGAACGCCCCACATCGTCGCCGAGCCGCCCTGATTGTGCTGCTGATCGTGGTACCCATCCTGTTTTTCCTGGGTTGGAGCCTGGCTTCATTGAATCTGTCGTTCATCCGCCCTGCCGACGCTCAGGAAACCATCGTATTGCTGGCGCTCTCCACGTTTATCGTGGTGGCGTTCGTTATCTTCGGTCTCATCCTTCTCAGAATTCTTCTGAAGCTCCATGCCGAGCGAAGGCGCCAGCAGCTCGGTTCTCAATTCAAGACCAGGCTCGTGGTCGCTTTTCTTGGACTCTCGTTGGTGCCAGTCTGCGTTCTGTTTGTTTTCGCCTATGGCCTACTGAATCGGAGCCTCGACCGCTGGTTCGGCATCCCTTTTGACGCCTTGCGGCATGACGCCGAAGCCATCTCCGAGCAGCTCGCCATCGAGGCCGAACAGCGTGCTCTTGACGATGCGGCTCACGTCGCATCAAGCCGTCGGATTGCTCAAGCCGTCGAGCGCCACGACCTTGCGGATCTGCAGCGGCGCTTATCACGGCGGGTGGAAGAGCTCGGCTTGGTCTCGGCGATGATTTGCACCGTGGACGGCCGGCTGGTGGCGCGTGCAGGCGGCGCCGGCCCCGAAGCCGCCGGCGTCACCCGGCTGTTCCCCAGATTGAACCCAGGGCGCGGCGAGGTAGAAGGTGAAGCGACGCGTTGGCGATTCGAGAACGCAGATTATTTCCTGGGAGCGCAGGTTTTACAGAGCGATTCCGGAAAGCCCTTGGGTGTTGCGGTGAGTGCAAGGCTCCTCCCGCTTGACCTCGAACAAAAAGCGGGCCAAATTGAGGCCGAGGCGCGGCACTACGAAACTCTGCGTCACGCTCTCCAGTCCGTGAAGCGGTTTGACCTTTCGGCGCTGGGTCTGTTGACGCTGCTGGTTCTATTCTCGGCAACATGGTTTGCGATGTTCCTCTCCAAGCAGGTGACCGTGCCGATTCAGGCGCTCGCTGAAGCCACTGACGAAGTCTCGCGGGGCAATCTGGGCTATCAGGTGGCGGCTCGGGCCGACGGCGAGCTTGGCCAATTAATTCAGTCCTTCAACGAAATGACTTCCCAGCTCGAGCAGAGCCGCCGCGCCATTGACCAGGCCGCTGAAGCCCTGCAGCGCGCCAACCGCAAGCTGGAAGAGCGCTCCAACGTTATGGCGGCAATTCTCAAGAACATTCCCACTGGCGTTGTTTCGATCGACGCCCAGGGTGAAATCAACGAGGTCAACTCGACGGCGGAGAGCTTGCTCGGAGCGGGGCGCGTGCGTTCAGCGGACCGGATCACCGATCTGTTTGCGCCCGACGACGCCCGCGAGGTGGCCCACCTGTTGCGCCGGGCAGTCCGACAAGGAGTGGTAGGCCGGCAGATGGAACTCGACCTCGGCGGGCGCCACGCCACGGTAGCCTTAACGGTCTCCGCGATTCGTACTCAACGCGAGGCGGCGGGCTTCGTTCTGGTGATCGAGGATCTCACCGAGTTGGTGCGAGCCCAGAGGGCGGCCGCTTGGCGCGAAGTGGCCCAGCGCCTAGCCCACGAAATCAAGAATCCGCTCACCCCGATCCAGCTCTCCACGGAGCGTATCCTCAGGTTGGTGGAACGCGCCGGCCCCAGCGCTTCCGGCGCTCCGATAATTTCCGCTGTGGAGGAAAGCGCCTCGCTGATCGGGCGCGAAGTAGCCGCGCTTAAGTCCTTGGTGGACGAATTCTCCGCCTTCGCCCGCTTTCCCGTTTCGCAACCGGTCCCATCTGACCTGAACGCAATTGTCGGCGCCGCTCTCAACGTTTTTGACGGGCGTTTGGATGGCATCAGAGTTCACCGCGAGTTGGTGGCTGGCCTGCCGCCCGTCCAGGCTGATCCGGAGCAGTTGAAGCGCGCGGTAGTGAACCTGATTGATAATGCCGCTGAGGCGCTCGAGCACTCACGGCTGCGCGAGATCTGGGTGAAGACCGCACTGGGTCCTGATCGCGAAGTGGTAGAACTGGCGGTGGCGGATAGCGGACCTGGAATCTCGCCCGATGTCAAAGAAAAGCTCTTCGTCCCCTACTTTTCTACCAAAGGCCGCGGCACCGGCCTCGGCCTCGCCATTGTGAGCCGCATCGTCAGCGAGCATCACGGGTTCATCCGCGTCGAAGAGAATCGGCCCTGCGGCTCGAAGTTCATCATCGAGTTGCCCGTCGAGCGCGTGGTTGGGGCGGAGCTTTCCACCGCTTGAGCGTCACCCACGTAAGAGCCCACGGCGCCGGCATTCGCCGCACCGTGTTTGTCTATGACATCCCAGCACACGGTCCTGATTGTGGATGACGAGCAAGGCATTCGAGAGTCCCTCTCCGCGGTCCTCCGTGACGAGGGCTATGCGGTGGACTCGGCGGAGACGGCCGAGGCCGCCCTTGAATGGCTCGCTCACCGCCGCTGTGATGTAATCATGCTCGACATCTGGCTTCCCGGAATCGATGGCCTGGAGGCTCTGGGCCGGGTGCAGAGCCTCGAAAGCCCGCCCGTGGTGATTATGATCTCCGGCCATGGCACCATCGAGACGGCGGTTCGCGCCACCAAGCTAGGCGCGTTTGACTTCATTGAGAAGCCGCTGTCAATTGATAAGACGCTGCTCACGTTGCGTCATGCGCTTGAACAACGCGAGCTGGTTACAGAGAACCGGAGTCTGCGCAGGGAAGTCCAGGGCCGGTACCGCATCATCGGTGAAAGCGTCCCCCTGAAGGCTTTGCGGCAGCAACTCGCACTGGCCGCGCCCACGAACGGCCGCGTGCTGGTGTATGGCGAAAGCGGCGTGGGCAAGGAGCTGGTGGCTCACGCTCTCCACAACCTCAGTCTACGTGCCGAAAACCGGTTCGTGGAAGTTAACTGCGCCGCTATCCCCGAGGAGCTGATTGAGAGCGAGTTATTCGGGCACCTCAAAGGGTCATTCACGGGAGCGGTGGACGACAAGACCGGCAAGTTTGAGGAGGCCGATGAAGGCACGCTCTTCCTCGACGAGATTGGCGACATGAGCCTACGTACACAAGCCAAAGTCCTCCGCGTGATTGAGGAACAGCGCTTCACTCCCGTGGGCTCGTCCGGCAATCTCACCGTGGATGTGCGCGTAGTCGCGGCCACCAACAAGAACTTGAGCGACGAGATCCAAAAAGGAAACTTTCGCGAGGATCTGTTCTATCGACTGAACGTCATTCCATTCTTTGTACCGCCTCTGCGCGAGCACCTCGAGGATATTCCGATGCTGGCGAACCATTTCCTCGATGAGTTCGCGCGGGCTTATGGCCGCCGTCCGAAGCGCCTTGCCGAACCCGCGCTGGAAGCTCTGCTGCAGTACCGGTGGCCGGGCAATGTTCGCGAGCTGCGAAACTTGATCGAACGCTTGCTGATCATGGTGCCTGGGGAACGAATCGAACGGCGGCACTTACCGCCGGCCCTCGAGCGGAATGCCGGTCGCGCCGAAAACCCGGCGGCCTCGAGCTTCTCCACTCTTCAGGAAGCGCGTGCCGCTTATGAGCGCGACTACATCCTGCGTAAGCTCGAAGACAATCGCGGCAACGTCAGCCGGACGGCTGAGGCTCTTGGGCTTGAGCGCAGCCATCTCTACCGAAAAATGAAGTCTCTGGGTATCGCCTCCGGTGAGGCAAAAGCTCCGTGACCGGCTGCGACTGGGCGGGCTCCCGCGAGGCTCGCGGCAAACCTCACGTTGCTTCCTCACGGCGATAATCGAGGGCCGCCACGAGAGCAGGGTTGTCGCGCCAGTGAGGCTCAACTTTCACGTAGAGCTCAAGAAAGACTTTGGGTGGGAAGAGCCGCTCCAGGTCCAGCCGGGCTTCGGTTCCAATCTGCTTGATCCTCTCGCCTCCGGCACCCAGCACGATGGGCCGCTGAGAATCCTTATCGACCATGATGGTGGCGTGAATACGAGTCAGCGCCTCCCCCTCCTCGAATCTGTCAACCAGCACGGCCGTCACGTAAGGCATTTCCTGGCGCGTATGACGAATCACTTTTTCGCGCACAATCTCGCCCGCCA
>JASHYZ010000010.1 GCA_030042795.1 Terriglobia bacterium
TGGGATCGACCTTGGTTGCGCGGCGCGCCGGCAGGTAACAGGCCAGCAGCGCAACCAGAACCAGCAGCAACGCGACGCCGCCAAATGTGGTGGGGTCCGTGGGCCTTACACCGTACAGCAGGCTCGCGAGTACCCTCGTAAGGGCCAGTGCCGCGATCACGCCGCCGGCCACGCCGGCTACAGTGAGCAACAGTCCCTCTCCTACGACTAGCCTCAGAATGTCGCTTCTCGTAGCGCCCAGCGCGGCCCGGACTCCAATTTCGTGCGTCCGCCGGCTCACCGAATACGAAAGCACTCCGAAGATGCCCACGGCCGAAAGCACCAGGGCGATACTTGCGAAAACGCCCAGTACCGACGCGGAAAAGTGCTGCTGCCAGAGCGAATCTGAAATCACGCCTTCCATAGTTCGCATTTCGATCGCGGGCTGATCGGGATCGACTTCCCAGATCGCGTGTCGTATGGGGCCGGCCAAGCCGATCGGGCTTCCGTGGGTGCGGATGACAAACGTGATCAGGAAGGAGGCGAACCCAGCGTGCTGGGCATAAGGCTCGTAGAGTTCCGGCTCCGGTTGCGAATCCAGCGAGTTTTGCTTTGAGTCCGCGACAATGCCGACGATGAGCGCCGGAGCGCTCTTCGGACAAGCGCCATCGAGCTCTTTGCCCAAGGCGCTCTCTCCGGACCAATATTGGCGAGCCATCGCCTGATTGATGATTCGCACGCAGCGGGCGCCCGGTTCGTAGTCAGACGGTGTGAATTCGCGTCCGGCCAGCAGAGGGATCTCCATAGCTTGAAAATATCCGGGGCTTACGCTGCGCCCCATGACGCCGATGGTACGGCCCGGCGCTCCGGGCGCGTTTCCAGGGAGGGGGAGCACGAGGGAGAGGTGAAATCCGGTGAAAGGAAGGTTATTGGCCATTCCGACCGACGTCACTCCCGGAAGCGCTCGAATGCGCCGCAGGACCTCCTGGTAGAATCGGGCGGATTGAACGCCGGGCGCGTACTTGTACTTGAGAAGGGGCACGCGCACGGTGAGGATATGATCGGGTACGAAGCCGGTGGGGGCCCTTTCCAACCGCGCGAAGCTTTGGATCATTAAACCCGCGCCAACGAGCAAAACCACCGCCAGCGCCATTTCGCACGCCACCAGCACGCCTTGCAACCGAGACCCTGACGCCGTGGTTCCCGACGCACGGCCTGATCCCTTCAGCGACTCATTCAAATTTAACTTTGAGAGACGAAGGGCAGGCAGCAAGCCTACTGTGATTCCGGTCAACAGCGAGAACGCGACGGCGAAGGCCAAGACGGGAAGATTCATCCCGATGCGCTGGAGGGCGTGTGTGTCAAGCCTAGAGTGCTGCGGCACCAGATTGGTTATCAGCCTGAGGCTCCACCACGCTAACGCCACGCCGGCAACGCTGGCGCTGCCGGCCAAGGAAACGCTCTCGATAACAAGCTGACGGACCAGCCTCGGCCGACGGGCGCCGAGGGCGGCCCGAATGGCCATCTCTCCCTGCCTGCCGGCCCCGCGCGCCAGCAGCATGCTGGCAACGTTGGCGCAGACGATCAGCAGCACAAAGACAACCGCGCCCAGTAACGCCAAAATGGCCGCACGCAGCACGCCACCTACGGCAGGCGCTTTGAACGGAGTGACCGGAGCAGTCCATCCAGTGTTTGTCTTGGGGTACTGGAGGGCCAGGCGGTGAGCCACCACGTCCATGGCGGCCTGAGCTTGTGCGAGGGCGACCGCGGGTTTCAGCCGAGCAATAACGTTGAGCGATTCTTGTTCGTGATCGCCTTTATCAGCGGCGCTGAGCGTTAATGGAGTCCACATTTGAGTGTTCGGGTTCGGAAGCTCAAGGCCGTCAGGCGCCACGCCGATCACGGTGTAAGGCTGGCTGTCGAGGTCAACTCTCCTGCCGATGATTTGTTTGTCGGACGCAAAGTGGCTGCGCCAATATTCGTGACTCAAGATCACAACGCTGGTGTCGTTTGCGGCAAAGGTTCGTCCGATGGCGGCGTTGACACCCAGAAGACCAAAGAAATTGGCGGAGACGGGCGACACCCACACCTCGTCGGGCTCACCCGCTCCGGTGAGGGTGTGAAATTCAAAGTCTTTGTAAGCGGCCAATCCCTGGAAAGCCTGGTTCTGTTGCTGCCAGTCGTTGAAGTCGCCGGCGGGGACCCGTTCGCTCTCTCCCTGCGGACTCTGGTTGCCGATTTCGACGAGTTGGGCAGGATTCTGATAAGGCGCATTGTGCAGAAGCACCGCGTCAACGATGCTGAAAATGGCGGTGGTTGCTCCCAAGCCGAGCGCCAGAGTGAATACCGTGGTGGCCGTGAAACCAGGACTGCGGCGGAGTTGGCGGAGCCCATAGCGAACATCCTGCAACAGTGTTTCAACAAAACTCCACATTTCGCTGCTCCTCTCTTGAGTTAAGGCTAACCCCACCCGGCCTGCGCAACGCCGGCCGTAGCGATCCCCCCCAACTTTCAGCCATCAGTTTAGCGCGCACCCGCAAGGCGCCAAGAGCGCAAAGAAGAAGTCCTTTGCAAAATTCCTCATCGCCTACGGCTCCTCGGAATGACAGTCTGGACGAGTTTTTTAACGAACTTCGGTGACAGCACACTAAGCCTGTGCGGCGTCACACTTCGACTTGACGTACTCCGCCACTCGCAAGGGCTCCACTGCTTCCTGCTGGCCCGAGTCAAGGTCTTTCACCTGATACAGACCGCTAGCCAACTCGCCCTCGCCGATGATCACCGCGAACCGCGCTCCCAGCTTGCTCGCCGCGCCGAGCGACTTCTTCAGCTTGGCCGGCTCATAGCCGATCTCCACGCTCAAGCCGCTCTCGCGCAGTTCGCGGGCGAGTTTCGCGGCCG
>JASHYZ010000109.1 GCA_030042795.1 Terriglobia bacterium
ATGGCCTCATTGATCATGGGCATCAAAACACGGTTGGAGACAAAACCGGGAAAGTCATTAACACGCACTGGAGTTTTTCCCAGTGAGGTTGCAAGTTTCTCAGCGGTCTCTACGGTCTCGATTGACGTTTCGAGACCCGGGACCACTTCTACCAGCTTCATGACAGGCACGGGATTGAAAAAGTGCAGGCCCAAGAACTCGGCGGGCCGACCGGTAATGGCCGCCAGGCGCGTGATAGAGATCGATGACGTATTGCTAGCCAGAATCACCCCGTGTCTGGCGCGCTCGCCGAGTTCGCCGAGCACTTTCGCCTTGGTGGCGAAGCTTTCCGTGACAGCTTCGATGATGAAGTCAGCGGCAGCCACAGGTTCAAGATCAGTTGAGATTTTGAGCTGCATCAGCGCCCGATCCCGCTCATCAGCGCTGACCCTGGCTTTTTCGACGTCCCGCGCCAGACCCTTTTCGATACGTTCCCTGCCCTTGGCCAGGAAAGCCGCTGACCAGTCGGAGAGAAACACCGAATAGCCTGAGCGCAGCAGAACCTGGGCAATGCCGTGCCCCATAGTTCCCGCACCCGCCACACCGATAGTCTTAATCTCCAAGTCATGCTCCTAAATAGCTCAGTCTTGTATCGACCGGCAAGAGTGCCAGATCCCCTGCCAGTCTAATGTAATCTGACACGCAGTGTGGCACGCGGCAAGTCTAAGCAGGCTCAAGCGGAGCTGATTCCCAACGGATGAGCTCGCAGCCAAGCGTCGCGCCACTTTTTTCCTTGACTGTCTGTCATCTCTTGCTATATATAAGCGGGTAAATGAATCGGGACGGGTGGACGCATGCCCTTGATTAGACCATTCAAGATACCCACGACATTTCTGGAGACATGTTGCCCGGCTTGGAGACCGCCCTCAGCAGAACCGGGATGGACCAGCTTGAACGGCAAAGTTGGTAAGCCCAAAAATGAACAACGAATATCAAGGAGGCTCCCATCATATTTCTTAAAACAGAGGATCGACTTTTCGATCCCACGGGACTACTGAAATAATATAGATAACTCAGCTATCCAACTATAGTGTTCATATAAAAGGGCTTGTATGATCTGCGAATCGGCAACAAAGGGCTATTCTCTGGGGGGGGGCGGCGCGATTTCAAGGTTGGAGCGAGACGGTTTGCATCGCTGCAACCGCACATTGCTGATTGGTAGCAGGGACGGGCAAGACGCCAATGTTAAAAATCAACGGACGAAGCCTAAGACCCCTTTAGAATCAGTACGGGTTCAAAACGAAGCCGTCAGGTTATTGAAAATAAGACGTTTATGCCTTAAAAGCTGTCAAGTAGCAGAAAAAAATAGATTAGGCGTCGACACCCCGAATGTTTGCTGGCCGTTCGGCGTTTGATTGACGATGCCTGACGATAACGCAGGCGACTTCAAGATGTTGAGTGTTTGACCGATGACTATAGTAGGCCGTGTAGCTTGGTGAACGTATCCTGATCCCACGGACGGTGATTAATGGAAGCTACCACGACGAATTCCGAATTGGCGAACAAGCCTTGGGCCCTGATGAACCTGCCCCCGTTTCCGGCGGTGGCGGCTCGTATTCTGCAGCTTCTTTTGCAGGAAACTGCGAGCATCAAGGACCTTGCGGCTCTGGTCCAAATGGACATCGCGTTTTCGACCGAGATCCTGACTCTGGCCAACTCGGCGCTGTTTGCTTTTCGCAACGAGATCACCAGCATTTTACAGGCGTCGGTGCTGTTGGGGTTTGAACGCCTCAAAGCCATCGCGCTGACGGTGGGTCTGCGGTCGTACGTGCGAAATTTCCTGACTCCCGGCCTCGCTGCTTGCTGGCGCCACAGTCTGGCGTGCGCTGTGGTTTCGGAAGAACTAGCAGCGGCCTGCTCCATTGAGCGGGATCAAGCCTATGTGGCCGGCCTCATCCATGACATCGGCAGGCTGGCCTTGGCCACGGTCGAGCCGGTTGCATACAAGAGGCTCCTGGGCGACGCCGAAACCAGGAGCATCGACGTTTTGGGCCGCGAAGAAGAGCTTTTCGGAGTGGACCACTCCGAAGCAGGCAGATGGCTCGCGGAACAATGGAACCTCCCAAAGCTCTTCGCGGATGTCGCCGGCCGTCATCACAGCGAGCCAATGCCGGGTGAGGCTACAATGGTGGGTCTAGTGCGAGTGGCCTGCCGCGCGGCAGACTGCATCGGCTTTCCGGCTGTGCGCACGCACCGCCCCTCGGAACTGCAGGAGATCTTGCGCGGGCTGCCGGGCTCGGCCGCCGCCCGGGTAAGTCTCGACCATGACCAGTTGGCCTCAATGGTCGAGACGAAGATAAAATCCGTGGAGTAGGCGGACGCCGCCACCGGCGCCGTGATCCTCCGCGGCCGATATCGATATGTCAGACAGGTCCGATCAATCTCCGTGGAGCGGGTACTGGCGCCTGGCGTGGAATCAGCGGCCTTCCACCAAAGTGGTGTCTCCGCTACGGGCCCTTCTTGCCGTAGCAGCGGGCGCGGTCCGGTTCTTTTACTTTGCAAACTTTCGACCTTTCAATGAAAAGCTGACCGTCGCCCTGACCATCGTTGCCGTGTATGCGCTGCTTTACGGAGTTGAGTGCGCCTGGAATTTTATTTTCGTCGCTCCGGTCAAGGTGGACGAGACACGCCGCCGCCAGGCAAAGACCGACGCCATCAAGATCTATTGCCTCCAGAGCGAACTGCAGGAAGCCACGGAGCGCTTGCGGCCCAAAATCGGCTTCCAGTTGAAGTCGGGAAGGTCTGGCCGAACGCCGGCGGGAGCCAACGGTCAATCGGGGTTAGACATTGGAACCTTCTCACCCCTTAGCCTTGACGTCTGGAACGAAGGTCCAACTCACGTCCAGGTGAACACGCTGCGGCTGGAGAACATCGTAAACCAAGAGCACAGGACCGTAGAGGTGAACACCGTGCTGGTGCCCTCGTTGCCTCCGCAGACGGTGGACATCACCGCCGAGCTTTCTGCATTTCTGGCGGGCTCGCCGGCGAGCGGCCCCGCTACCAACTGGGACGCAGCCGCCGGCGCGCACCACATTGCGGTCTCGTTACAATATGAGGGTGGCGGAACGAGCGCCGAGACCGAGACCAAGAATTACCAGGTGCAGGTTCAAAGCTCGGAGACGACGCCATGGCTGGTGAAAATATCTCGCGAGTCTTAGGAGAAACTCACAGTGGCGGTCGCCTTCCGATGAGGGCGACCGCTTCGGCGCGCAACGCTTCACCGCGCCCCACGACGCCGATCCCTTCGCCACTCTTCGCCTTGACGCTCACTTGCTCTGCCTGAACGCCAAGGGCGCGCGCCAGATTCCGACGCATCGGATCAACGTAAGGAACCAAGCGCGGCTTTTCCAGTTCAATGGTGGAGTCGATATTCAGGATCGCGAATCCGCTTTTGGAGAGCAGCCCGCTGACGTGCCGGAGGAACGTGAGACTCGATGCGTCTTTCCAGCGCGGCGAGTTATCGGGAAAGTGACGACCGATGTCGCCCAGCGCGGCCGCGCCCAGCAAGGCGTCACAGACCGCGTGACTGAGGGCGTCGCCGTCCGAGTGGCCCATCGGGCCCTTGCCGAATGGAATCTTCACGCCCCCAAGAATAAGCCGGCGCCGGGCCACGAGGCGGTGCACGTCATTGCCAAAGCCGATCCGGCAGCCAGGCGGAACTGCACTTGGAGAGGATTGGGATGGCACATGGTTTTGCTGCGACCGAAACTTGCCCTTCGTCCAGCGTTGTTGAGCCGCAGTCTTGACGCTCTTTCGTTTGCCAGCACCGGCCATCACCGCGTTCCCTGCTGCGCCGTACCAAGCAGCTCTGTCTCTTGCACCAGATAGAGCCGGGCGAGAGCCAAGTCCGAAGGTTTCGTGATCTTGATGTTGCGGTCAGAACCCATGAGCACGGTGACGTTCAGACCCAGGCGCTCCACGAGACTCGATTCGTCGGTACCCACGAAATCTTCGGTCTTCGCGCGGGTGAAGGCCTCACGCAAAATGGGATAGCGAAATGCCTGTGGAGTCTGGGCGAGCACGATGCGCTCGCGCGGCAGCGTGCCCAGGATGGTCTGCTGTTCCACCTGCTTGACGGTGTCGACACTGGGTATGCCGAGAATCGCTGCGCCGTCGCGCCGGGCCGCCTCCACAACCCGGCCGATCATCTCGAGCCCGACAAAGGGCCGCACCGCGTCATGAACCAGCACAACCTCAGTGTCCGCCGGAGCGGCCTCAAGGGCCTTCGCCACCGTCTCGTGGCGCGTTGCACCGCCGTCAACAACCCGCACCGGTTTGGCAAGACGTTCGTTCGCCAGGGCCGGACCCACACGTTCCTTCTCCTCAGAGCGTACACCCAGGTAAATCATGTCAATGACGCTTGAGCCGGAGAATTTTCTCAAGGTATGAACGAAGATCGGCACGCCATCGAGCGAGAGGAATTGTTTCGGCGTGCCGCCGCCCATGCGCAAGCCCATGCCGGCGGCCGGAATAATGGCGAGCACGCTCATGCGGAGAATCTCGTAGCCGTTGCCGGCGGCCGCGGCCGGGGATCATCTCCGGCCCGGCGCGGAGGGCCCCGGGGCGGCGCTACTGGGCGCCTGAATGAATCACCTCGACAGGGCGCAGGCGGTCGTCGTACCGGCCGAAGATCATTCGGCCTGCCGTGGTCTGCAGGACGCTAGTCACCGAGATGTCGATGGTTTTGGACATCATCTTTCGTGCATTATCCACCACGACCATCGTCCCATCATCGAGATAGGCTACACCTTGGTTATACTCCTTGCCTTCCTTCAGGATGAACACCCGCATCGTCTCGCCCGGCAGGACCACAGGACGGAGGGCGTTGGCCAGCTCATTCACGTTTAGCACCGCGATCCCCTGAAGTTGGGCGACCTTGTTCAGGTTGAAATCGTTGGTAATGATCTTGCCTTCGTACGCCTTGGCCAATTCGATCAGCTTCAGGTCGACGGTTCGCACCTGAGGAAAATCATCCTCCACGATCTGTACCTGAACGCTGCTCATCTTCTGAAGGCGCTGCAGCATGTCAAGGCCGCGGCGCCCGCGATTGCGCTTGAGCGCGTCAGAGCTGTCCGCCACGAGCTGTAACTCGCGCAAGACGAACTGAGGCACCATCAGCGTGCCCTCAATGAAGCCGGCCTCGCACACGTCGCAGATTCGCCCGTCGATAACTACGCTGGTGTCCAAAATCTTCGCGGTGCGGCGCTGGCGCTCGCCGGCAAACAAGCCGCCCATCGCCGAAAGGTTCAGAACGTCGCCCTTCGTAGCGCCCAGGGCAAGGCCGATATAGGCCATGAGCAGCAGGAGTGTGACCTGAAAGAACGAAGCCGACCTCTTTTCCACCGACGTCAGGCTCAACAGGTGGCCGATCATGAGCGAGGCCAAAATGCCCAGCGTGGCTCCCACACCGGCCCCGATCAGCCGCTTCAGGCTTACCTGCTCCAACCGTACTTCGCAAAGCACGGAGACAAGACCCAGACACGCACCCACCACAGCGGCCTGAAGCGGAGGCCAGTGAAACGGACGCAGGTGGTAAGTGGCGGCAGCAAACCCGATCACAAACAGGGCCCGCAACCCCCACATCTCAAACCTCATGTCAATCAATCCCCCCTTCTGAGACCACCGACTACGGACCGCAATGATCCTGCAACATTTCGGAGTATATCACCAGTTTTTCGGCATCCACACGGCGGAGGAAATAGTACTCAAATCCAGGATTAGCCCAGCCAGCGATCCTCCCGTTCGTTCCT
>JASHYZ010000110.1 GCA_030042795.1 Terriglobia bacterium
AAGGTGTGGATCGGCGGTAGGTATAAAGGCCCACGAGCGGCTGCAGCAGAGAGGCAGTTATTTGAGCGGTCAACGCGATGAGGCCGACGCGCCCGAAGCTGAGGTTAAGGGAAGTCTTCAGGATGGGGAACAGCGCCGGAAGCACGGATTGCACCAAATCGTTCAGGAGATGACAGAAACTCACGGTTGCCAGAATCGTGAAGACCGCCTCCACACCCACCTCGGTTTTAGTCCTCTCCGCGATCCCGTTCACGTCCACTCCAGATTTGGGGTTGATTGCTTAGTTTAGCAGGATGCGAGAGCAACTTTGGTGTGCAAGCCAGAGAGGTGGACAGCGCTCCGGAGCGTTCTGTCTCCTGCTTGCCTTGCCGGTTTAGGCCCAGCGTCGTCAAAAACAAAACGGCAGGCAGCGAATCTCGCCGCCTGCCGTTTGCTCCGTCGCGGACTCTCTCCTCCAAACCAACGATTGGCGATTAGCGGCGCCAACGTCCCGGAACGAAGGCCCACCCGCCGTGCACATGCCGGTAGCGAGGCCGGACCCAGATTCCTCCCGGATAAGGTGGGCGCTCCCAACGTCCGGGAACCCACACGTACCCTCCGCCGTTCCATGAGTGGTAGCCCTCGACCCAAACGAAGCCCGGACCGGGCGCCACACCGATCACGCCCACGTGCACGGGCCGCGGGGGCGGCGTGCGGATAATCACCTCCTGAGCGCTGGCCAGCCCGGCGGTAAGGAAGAGAGCAAGGAACAGAAGATGAATTCGCTTTGCCATAACAAGCCTCCGTAACGATAAATGTAGGGCGCGGACCTCGCGCCTCGCCCGGGCGTGATACGCTCCCGAACTTGGAGGCAAGGAGTTCGAACCTCGCTCCTGGCCTGAACGATTGCAATCATAGGACCACCACTAAGCGTTGGAGGCATGCATTGTATTTTCAAAGGAATGCAAGGAAGAGGGCGCTCAAGAGCGGCGACAACTGGCCGGTGCATATACGTTACTATTGCTCGATCTCGTGCAGTGGAGCCGTCGGGTTGCGGAAATGGTGCAGCTTGAAAGCTCAGGGACTTCTGCGCCTGCTTGCTGAGCGTAATTCCTTCGCGCGTCCTGAAGCTCCTGCTCCGTATAGTGTGATTCGACCACCTGGATTCTGCCGCCATTGTCCAGAATCTGTCTGACATCGTGGTCGGTGAGCCTCCCGTGGAACTTCACGCCCTTGGGCAGTTCCCCTTCGAGATATTGAAACTGCTTGCCCCTGATGCCGAAGCTGTGCAGATGGCTTGTGACCTGATCATCTGGGCCCCTGCGCGGAGTGTGGGGTATGACCCTCTCTCTGCGCGGCTCTCGGAGCCTGCACCCAGCTTGCGTTTTGCGATTCAATTTTTGTGGTTGACACTGCTGCCGAACTGAGGATAAATTATACTAGTAACTTGATAGAGATACTTATAAGCGTCTCGCTGCTGTTGGCAGCGGAGCCCTTTTGTTGCCGTCGGGCCCCCGCCAACGCAGGAAGGAGAAAGTGATGACGGTTCTGATTGCAGTGGCCATCTGGCTTGGCGGCGGGTTTCTTTTAGCATTGCTCCTGGGTGCTGTTCTCAGTCTTTCAGGACAGAATGAAGCGGCGGAGTTGGAGATGATCTCTTCCTTGCAGATAACTCGGAGAGAGAGTCACGAAGCCAATACCAGCGCCGCTGCCTGAGGAAGAGCGGACCGCTTGCCCGCAGGACCGGCCGGGGTCCCTTTTGCCCGTGCCCCTCCGTCGGATCGAGCCCCACCATCCAGATCTCACCCCGCTTCATCAGATGAGCTCGCCACCGTCCGCCCTGCCGCTGAGTCATTCACGCCCTTCCCGGGTGCGCAGTGCCTTGGGGTTACATTGAGTGCGGAGTTGCTCCAGGCTGTAGCTATAGGGCGGCTATTGACAGCAGGTAAACAGACATGTTACGGAAAAGGATGTACGGGGCGACAATGGCGGCCCGGACCCGGCCCCTCGCCGGATGCCTCATGTTGAGTCTGAAAGCAGGTGCGCTATTGTGGTCTGAGTTCCCCAGCCTCCGTGATTGAAGGGGTAGCGTCGGTGCCGCCGGTCATACGGCGGGCGGCAGGCCCAAGGCACGCTTTTGAGCCGAAGGTACCCGGATGAAAGCCGGAAATGTGTCTTATTTCCAGCGAGTTGGGCGCTATGGCTACCGTCAAGGATTCTGACAAGTGTTTATGCGACCGTCGATTTCAATACTTCGCCGGGCTGGACGATGATCCCACCTGCCTCGGCTCGCTCGACGAACTGGTTTTTGGGTGTTTTGGCGAGCTCGCGCCCACGAGACCCGATACGAACAAAGCTGGAATATCCTTTAGAATCAGGCAGTGGGACAGCGAGACTCACGAAACACACAAGGATTGTGACAATGAGTTACTCAATGATAATACACACCCTGCCCGTCCAGATCTAAGTTTAGAGCGACGCGCGTTCGTTCATCATCGCCAATCACCCTCCCTAACGAATCTGATAAAAAATTTTGTTGACAAGGGCAATTCACTTCAGATAAATTAGCACTC
>JASHYZ010000111.1 GCA_030042795.1 Terriglobia bacterium
TAACGGCTTCGAGAAGCCAGAACCCCTGGCGCCGAGTCGCGTGACACCGTTCACGATCGACCTACACACGAACAATCACGTGTTTCTGCCCGGACACCGGATTATGGTGCAAGTGCAGAGCACTTGGTTTCCGTTGATTGACCGCAACCCGCAGAAGTTTGTGCCGAACATATTTGCTGCCACGGCTGCGGATTACCAGAAGGCCACCCAGCGCGTTTACTTCTCGAAAGCGGCGGCGTCCTATATCGAGCTTTCCATCAACGAGGAACGATGAATGGTGAAGATCCGTCGTCCTGGTTGTTCGTGGCGCGTCGTTCGCATCGTCTGCTTGGACACGATTTTCCTGTCCCACGAGCGCGATCCGCTTGGCGCGGCCTGCGCCTTAGGATTGGCAGTCTCTGCCATCGGGACGGCAACCGGTACGGAGTCAGTTCCCATATGTATCGGTTAGAACGGAGCGAGCATTAATCTCAAAGCGCAGGTAGTTCGCGCGGTGATACAATACGCGCCCCGGAAGAGGAAATCGAAGATTTGTAAGGCAGCGGAGGGTAACCGCCATGTCGAAAATCGCACGATCTTTGCGCTCTGTCGGATTCTTGGCTCTGGTGTTGAGCCTCAGCGGCGCCGCATTGGCGCAAGACGTTGTGGATCCCTTGGAAGCAGGATTCAAAACTCCCCCCAATTCTGCCAAGCCCCGCGTGTGGTGGCACTGGATGAACGGTAACATCACCAAGGAAGGGATCAAGCTTGACCTCGAATGGATGCACCGCGTCGGCATCGGCGGCTTTCAGAACTTTGACGCCGCGCTCAACACGCCCAAGCTCGTTGACAAACGGTTGGTGTTCATGACGCCGGAGTGGAAGGACGCCTTCCTTTACGCCACCAAGCTCGCCGACCAACTCGGTCTGGAAGAAGCGATCGCCGGCTCTCCCGGCTGGAGCGAGTCTGGCGGCCCCTGGGTGAAGCCCGCTCAAGGCATGAAGAAGTTCGTGTGGAGCGAGACGGTGGTGCAAGGCGGTCAGCCCTTCACCGGCACACTTCCTAACCCACCGTCTATCACCGGTCCTTATCAGGACATTCCACTCATGGACTTCCTGGCGCGGATCAGCGGCCAGGAGCCGCCACCACCTCCGGAGTTTTATGCGGACAGCGCGGTGATTGCCTATCGGGCGCCCGGCAGTGATGATTCCCTGGCAGACCTGCATCCGAAGGTCACGTCCAGCTCGGGAAACATTGACGCCGCGCTACTTTCGGACGGTGACTTCGTCAAAACCACCAGCCTGCCCAAAGCTCCCGTCGGCCAGCAAGCGTGGGTGCAGTTCGAGTTTGACAAGCCACAGACGATCCGGGCCATCACTTTCGCGCTGGGCGGTCCCACGAACCCGTTCGCCGGCTTGTTCGGCGCAGCGGCTTCCGAACCTGAATTCCAAGCCAGCGATGACGGCCAGGCCTTCCACAAAGTGGTCAACATTCCTACTGACGGGGCGCATGTGCACACCATCTCCTTTCCGGCTGAAACTGCGCGTTTCTTCCGCCTAAGCTTCACCACGCCGCCGCCTCCGTTTGCACCCGCCGGAATGCGGTTTGACGTGGACTTCGGTAACTTTAATGCGCCTCCGTCAACGGACTACCCCATCGCCGAGATCGAACTACACACGGGTGCCCGGGTAAATCGCGCTGAAGAAAAGGCTGCCTTCGCAACCTTGCCTGACCTCTATTCATTTCCCACATCAGCCTTCTCCGCTGCTGACGCCATTGCCAAGCAAGACGTGATCGATCTCACTTCGAAGATGCATCCGGACGGCACGCTCGATTGGACCCCTCCTGCCGGCCATTGGGTGGTGTTGCGCTTCGGCTATTCCTTGCTGGGCATCACGAACCACCCTGCCTCACCCGAAGGCACCGGGCTGGAAGTGGACAAGTTGAATCCGGATGACGTGAAGGCCTACATGAACACCTACCTGGACATGTACGAGAGCGCGGTGGGCCCCCTGATGGGTAAGCGAGGATTGCGGTATGTGATCAACGATAGCTATGAAGCGGGCGCGCAGAACTGGACGGACGACCTGATCGCCGAGTTCACCAAGCGCCGCGGCTACGATCCGCGCCCGTGGTTGCCGGTGCTTACCGGAAGAGTGATTGAGAGCTCGGAGTCAAGCGATCGCTTCCTGTGGGACTTTCGCCGTACCCTTTCCGACATGATTGCGGAGTACCACTATGACCTGCTCACGGCCATCTTGAAGCAACGCGGCATGGGCCATTACGGCGAGTCGCACGAGGAAGGGCGCGCGTTCATCGGCGACGGCATGGAAGTGAAACGCAGCAATGACGTTCCCATGTCGGCCATGTGGACCCAGAGGCCGGGTGTGAACGCGGAACAATACGGCTACGACGCTGACATCCGGGAGTCCGCATCGGTGGCCCACATTTACGGCCAAAACCTCGTGGCCGCGGAATCCTTAACGGCTGCTTCCGGCGCCTGGGCCTGGTCGCCGCAGAGTCTCAAGCCCACGGCCGACAAAGAACTCGACATGGGTCTGAATCGCTTCGTGATTCACACCTCTGTTCACCAGCCCTTGGTACCTGACAAGAAACCCGGCCTCGCGCTCGGACCGTTTGGCCAGTGGTTCACGCGCAACGACACCTGGGCGGAGCAAGCCAGGCCATGGCTGACCTATCTGGCCCGCAACTGCTACCTGCTGCAGCAGGGGCGTTTTGTTGCCGACATCGTCTATTTCTACGGTGAGGATTCAAACCTCACGGCGCTGTTCCTGCATAAGGCCCCCGATGTTCCCGCGGGCTACAACTTCGATTACATCAATGCCGACGCCCTTGTCCACGTCCTGGCGTTCAAGGACGGATCCCTCACGACTCCAAGCGGAATCCGGTATCGCGTGCTCGCTCTCGATCCGTACAGTGAGCATATGTCCCTTCCGGTGTTGCTGAAGATTCGCGACCTCGTTCAGGCAGGCGCGATTGTGGCGGGACCGAAGCCGGCCGGCACCCCGAGCTTGAGCGACGATCCTGCTGAATTTCAGCGCGTGGTGGATCAGCTCTGGGGATCGGGCGGCGGGAACAGCGTCGGCAAGGGCCGCGTCTATGGCGACCAGAAGTT
>JASHYZ010000011.1 GCA_030042795.1 Terriglobia bacterium
GCCCGTCTTCGGCGGGTACCGGGTAGCCTGGCCGCGAGTCTGGCGGGCGTGCGGCCGCAAGCATTGTTCAGCGCCGAGGATGCTGCGGAAGAGTGAATGGGCTTGTGTGAAGCTGGCCAAGGCTCTGATCAGAGCCCTGAGCAACAGCCGAAGACAGCTCGGCGGAGCCTCAACCAACCAGAGTTCGTTCTCAGCGAACTCCGTGCTTAGAAGCCTCTCAACACGGAGTTCACGAAGACTCTGTGGCCTCAGTGTTGAAGGCTTTTGGCCACAGAGGGCACGGAGGGTTGCGAGCCGCATTCAAGCACAAGACGAAAATCTTCGCGGCCCGAGCAGAGAGTGGCCGTTAGTAACACGGTGCAGCCGGCGGCATCTGATAGAATAGTTCTCGGTTCATCCGGCCAAAACATATGGATTACGATCAACTTGCCAGTTTCCTCGAGGTCGCCCGGTTGCAGAGCTTTTCGCGCGCCGCCGAGAAGATTTATCGCACTCAGCCTGCCATCAGCGCCCAGATCAGGCTGCTGGAGCAGGAGTGCGGTGAGCGGCTCTTCAATCGCAGCGGCAAGCGCGTGCAGATCACGCCGGCCGGCGAGATCCTGCAGCGCTACGCCCAGAAAATCATCGATCTTCACCGCGACGCCCTGCAGGCGATTGCGGAGCTGAATCAGACGGCGCGCGGCAAGTTGCAGCTTGGCGCCAACGAGGCCACCTGCCTCTACGTTCTGCCCAAGACGTTTGCCCGCTTCAGGCATCTTTACCCCCTCGTGCAGATCAGCATTTACCGCAGCTTCAGCCACAAAATCGTGCAAAAGGTTCAGGAGGGTGCCGTGGAGCTGGGCGTGGTTACATTGCCGCAGACCGCGCCCAACCTCGAGGTGCTGCCGTTGCATCGCGATGAGATGCAGGTGGTGATGCCCGCCGGCCACCCTTTGGCCAAGCACCGCAGTGTGACCTTGGATGAAGTGATACAGCACCCGCTGATCATGCCCAAGACGGGCCGCACCCGCGTGGTGCTTGACCGTATGCTGCGCGAGAGACGCAACGAGATACAAATCTCGATGGAACTCGCCAGCGTGGAGACCATCAAGAAGTTTGTGGGCGCCGGTCTCGGGCTCTCATTTCTCAGCCGCAGTTATGCCCAGGCCGAGGTGGCCGCCGGCCTGTTGAAGCTTGTGCCCGTCGAAGGGTTGAAGCTCGTTCGCGAACTGGGGCTGATCTATCGCCGCGACCGGTATCTTTCGCTACCGGCGAAGGTTTTCCTCGAGGTCGTGCGCGCCTCAACGCATCCGCCCAAGCGTGATGCGGCAAGTCCCGCCGAGGCAGCAAGCGGCCAGGCGAATTGAAAGATTGCCGGTTAAACGCCTCGCGCTAGCGGGCTGCGGAAAAGGCAGTTTTGGGCCTCGGAGGGGCGGGGCTTCAGAGTCTGTGTGAAAACTCGTGGATTCCCGCTCCCCGCTTTCGCGGGGACAAGCTTCGCGGGAATGACTGGGTTGGAGTGGATCCCGTAAGCCCAACGATGTCACCCCCGCGCAAGCGGGGTCCACAGCAGGCAATGACGAGCACAAGTTTTCGCACTACTCTTCAGCCCCGTCCTTCCAAAGGATGCCCGCTAATTTTTCCGCACTCTAGTAGAGCGTCGAGCTGGCGGTCACCCTGGCCGGCAATCACCCATGACTTTCAATGCGTAGCGCCAGACCACTGCGAACCATGAAATTCGGCGGGACCTCCGTGGGTAACGCCGAGTGCATCGGACGCGTCGCTGCTTTGGTGGCGGATGAGGCTACGCGCGCCGAAGTGGTGGTCGTCGTGTCGGCCATGAGCGGCGTTACAGACATGCTGATTCGCGCGGCTACTGAGGCCAGCCGGGGCGATCGCGAAGATTGGAAAGGCGCGCGGCAGGAACTGGCGCGGCGTCACCGCGAGGTGGCTGATAGCCTGCTGTACGCCAGCGAGCAGGCGCAAGTGCTGCCACGCCTGGCCGAAGAAATCGGCAACTTTGAAAACCTCTGCTCCGGGTTTTCTCTGGTTCGCGAAATAACGCCGCGCGGAATGGACGCCCTCTCGAGTCTCGGAGAGAAGATGTCAGCGCTGCTGGTGGCAGCCGCCTTGAGGTCGAAGGGCTGTGCGGCTGAGGCAATCGACGCTACCGAACTGATTGTCACGGACGACCACTTCGGAAACGCCACGCCCTACTTTGACGAGAGCGCCGTGAAGACACGTGACCGGCTGTCTCCTTTGCGCCGTCGGGGTGTGATTCCTGTGGTGACGGGCTTCCGCGCCGCCACACGGGAGGGCGTGTGTACGACGCTAGGGCGCGGTGGTTCCGATTACAGCGGCACCTTGATTGGCGCCGCGCTCGAGTCCGACGAAGTGTGGATCTGGACGGATGTGGACGGCGTGATGACGGCTGATCCCCGCCTGGTGCCTTCCGCCCGCATCGTGCCCGAAGTCTCCTATCGTGAGGCGGCGGAGCTCTCCTTTTTCGGCGCCAAGGTGCTTCATCCCAAGACGATTCAGCCGGTGTTGAAGAGGCAGATTCCGGTGTGGATCAAGAACACCTTCAATCCATCCTGTCCCGGAACGCGCATTGGCGCCGCGCCGGCCGGCGCCCGCCCGGGCGTGAAGGCCCTCACCACCGTGAGCAAAGCGGACTTGATCACCGTAAGCGGCCGGGACCGGCTGAGCTTCTCCGAGCTGGCATCGCGCGTCTTCGGGTCGCTGAGCCGGGACGATATTCCCACGCTGATGGTGACGCAATCCTCCGCGGATAACGTGCTTTGCTTCGCCGTGCATGACGCCGATCTTTTGCAGGTGCGCTCCGCACTGGAAAAGGCGTTTGAGCTTGAAATCTTGCATGACTATATCGCTCCGCCAGAGGTCGTCCCGCAGGTGGCCATCGTGGTACTGGTCGGCGAAAACATGAAAGGCACGCCCGGCATCTCGGGCCGCGCTTTCGGCGCCCTGGGCCGCTGTGACATCAACATTATCGCCATCGCCCAAGGATCGTCGGAGTTGAGCATCTCGCTCGCCGTCAACGCTCCGCAGGTGAAGGAGGCCGTGACCGCGATTCACGAAGAGTTCGAGCTGTGAGCATGATGAAGCACGAACGAGTCCGGTGCCTCTAATCACTACCCCCTGACCACTGTCCTTATGTTTCTCCAATGCGCCGAGGACGGCTGCCATGCAAGACAGGGCGCAGGCCTTGCTGCGCACCAGTGCGC
>JASHYZ010000012.1 GCA_030042795.1 Terriglobia bacterium
GCTTAATGTGTGCACGAAGGGATGCCGCTCGCTGCGCCATAGTGTGCGCGGCGCCACATATTCCAGGCCCAGCTTCTGACCGTGGTCGCCGAGGATTTTCGCGCACTGGCGAAGGCGATCAGCGTGCTCACGGAAGTTCTGCAAGTAGGTGAGATCATTGCTGCACGGCAGAACCCAAGTGCTCACCCTCCAGATGCCGGCCTTTTGAAGGATGTCGGCTGTCGCTGGGAGCTTTTTCA
The DNA here is from genome assembly GCA_030042795.1 of Terriglobia bacterium. Next base: position 240 of record JASHYZ010000012.1, read on the forward strand.
GTCCCTCGCTAAAGGTGTCTTGGTCTTTGCGGAATTCCACCGGCAAGCCGGCGGCGCCGAACTTGAGATTCTTCGCCTGCAAGTCGTCAAGGAGGCGCTTCAGTCCGTCCTGGCCCAGCGAAGCGAAGTAGTTAGGATCGGGGTCTAAGCCCTCGAAGCCATACTTAACGGCGAGCTCCATCGACTGATTGAAATTGGCCTTGAATCCAAGCCGTCCGATGCTCAGAATCGCATAGAACTTGCGCTGCGGAGTTCCGGCGGGTGCGCCAATTCCGGCCGCCAAGCCTGCAACCGGCAGAACGGTGGAGCTTGCTACCGCAGCCCCAGCGGTGAGAAAGCAGCGTCGCGTGAGTTCGTTGGTCATGACTCGCCCCTGGCACATGCAGTTTAGCATGCGCGGATTAACCCCCGCCGAAGTACCACCATTTGCCCAACGTGTGGCCAACGCACACGTTCCGGACTCACTGCGCTGACGTGACAGCCTCCAGGTAGCGGTAGTAGAACTCGAGACCGTCACTAAACGATTTCACCGGCAGGCGCTCGTCGCGGCCGTGAGCTCGCACGTCATCCATATCGATGGCGATACCGCTTACGCCGTAGGTTGGCATACCGGCGGCGTTCGTGTAGACACCGTCCGACGCGCCCGTGGCCATCGTCGGTACCACGGGTGCTCCGGGCCACATCTGGGCCGCGATCTTCTCCAGAGGCGCCATCACCTCGGGACGCAGTTCGACTGGCGGTAGCGCCTTGGAGTTCGGCGCACTGTCCAGCACGCGCCCGCTGTTGTTGACGTAGCTGACGGTAATTTGGGGATCGTCGAACAACTTGATCAAGGTTTGACGGATCTCTTCTCGCGAATGCCCTGGCAAGATGCGGCAATTCACGTTGGCTTTCGCGGATTGAGGCAAGGCGTTGTTGGCGTGTCCCGCGTCCAGCCGCGTGGCTACACAGGTGGTGCGCATGGTAGCGTTCTGCAGAGGATCCTCGGATAGTCGCTCTTCGGCCGCCGGATCGGGCGGGGTTTTGAGAATCGCCTTCATATCGGCCGTCGTCTGGCCGGTTTCCACGCTCGCCATGCGCGCGAAATAGGCCCGCGTGACGGGGTTCAGCTCGAACGGGAACTGATAATGCTGCAAGCGAATCAAAGCGTCGGCGAGGTGATAAATAGCGTTATCGGGCACCGGCAGCGAACTGTGTCCGCCGGGATTAGTAACGCTGAGCTGGAAATCTGAATACAACTTCTCGGTGGCGTCCATAGAGACTATCACCGGCTTGCCGTGGTCAGTGTCCACGCCACCGCCATCGGCGTTCAAGACGAACTCGGCGTCAATCAGATCGCGATGATTCTTCAGCAGCCAGTCGACGCCGTTCGAGCTTCCGCCTTCCTCGTCGGCCGTCAGGGCGAGGATGATGTCACGGTCGGGCTTGTATCCTTCCTGCTTCAGGCGGATAAAGTTCGTGACAAAGATGGCGTCGCCTTCTTTCATATCCTGCGTGCCGCGGCCGTAGTAGTAGCCGTCCTTCTCGATGAACTGGAAGGGATCGGTGGTCCAGTCTTCGCGGCGGGCTTCCACTACGTCGAGGTGGCCGATCAGCAGAATCGGTTTGGCTGAGCCAGCGCCCCGGTACCGCGCCACCATGTTCCCTTTGCGGTCGTTAGGACCGAGGACCACGACGTCGCTCGTAGGAAAGCCAGCGTCTCGCAGTCGCTGGGCCATTGCTTCGGCGGCCACGGTGGTGCTGCCCACTGAATCAGTGGTGTTGATCTCGATCAGTTGCTTAAAGATGGCGCGTCCGAGCTGCTCCGCTGCGGAATCTTGAGCAGGCGCATTCGTCGCCCCGCATAGGAACGCCACAAAAAGAAGAGGAATCATCACAGTATTTTTCATGGCGAGCATCATAACACGGGCTGCGTTTCTTACGGCTCGAAGCCGGAGGGCTTACGCTTGCCCACCCTCGCGCATCCCGTATATGATCGATGGCGCTCGCAGCGGAGCACGAGAGCCGGACCTGCGTACCGGACCCTGTGAGCGGCAACGCCCGTCACAGACCGTTTTGCATCGACGGACGCCATACGGTAATTCTGAAAGACAGATTGCGAGGCGATATGAAACACATCCTTCTGAGCGGCGCATTTCTTCTGTTCTCCGTGCAAACAGTTTTCGCGCAAGACTGGGCGCGCCAGCGCGTTGACCAGTCTCCGCGGCACCGCGAATGGGTAACCGTCAAGCATGACGGGCGGTCTGTCGAGACCTTCGTGGTGTATCCCGAGTCGAAGGACAAAACGCCCGTAGTGCTGGTGATCCACGAGATCTTCGGCCTGTCGGATTGGGCAGAAGAGGTATCGGACGAAGTGGCGGAAGCGGGCTACATTGCCGTCACGCCCGATCTGCTCTCGGGAATGGGTCCGAACGGCGGCCGCACAACTTCCTTTCCTCAAGACAAGGTGGTGGAGGCGGTGAGCCATCTTAATCCGGACCAGATCACCGCAGACCTCAATGCTGTGGCCGATTATGCGTTGAAGCTTCCGGCCTCGAACGGCAAGCTCTTCGTGGCGGGTTTCTGCTGGGGTGGCACTCAGAGCTTTCGCTTCGCCACTAACCGCCCCGACCTGACCGCTGCGTTCGTGTTCTACGGCACGCCGCCGGATAGGGACGCCATAACTCGCATCAAAACGCCGGTGTATGGCTTCTACGCCGAGAAGGACGCGCGCGTTAGCGCCACTATCCCGGACGCTCAGGCGGAGATGAAGGCGGCGGGCAAGAGTTACGAGCCTGTTGTTTACGACGGCGCCGGCCACGGTTTCATGCGTGCGGGCGAAGCGCCTGATGCGAGTGACGCGAACCGCAAGGCCCGCACCGATGCCTGGGCGCGCTGGAAGAGTCTTCTGGCGCAATACCGTTAGCGTATGGTTCATAGGCAGGGCCAGACACGCTTTCTTGTGTATCGGCGTCAGCGCGCTTTTTTCCTCGCTTTGGAGTGAGTGTAGCCCGAACCTGTCTTTTCATCTTCACATAATGACCCAGGTTGCGCCGTCACCTCAAGCTGCGCCATCGCTCATCCTCGGCCAAAGCGCGGTTGTGGATGGCGGCTGTGATACACTACCGTGTGTATACCGCATGGCCATCAAGAAGCGGGTGAACATCACGATCGACGCCGAGACGCTCCGGCTCGCGGACCGCGCAGCGCGACGGCAAAGGACTTCGCGAAGCGAATTCATCCGCAACGCGGTTCGCGCCCAAGCCCAGGGCGAGCGTCAGGCCGGTGACGAGGCCTTGCTCGACCGCCGGCGACGCGCCATCGAGGGCATGAACCGTCTGGCCCGCCAGTTCGGAGACTGGCCGGCAGAACAAATCCTCCGAGCTGCCAGAAACCGATGGCAAAAGCCGAAGGCATAGAATGTCATCGAGCGTACCGGAATATCTGGTTGATACTTCGGTCGCCGTCAAATGGGTTGTGGAGCGAGACGAAGCTAATGTCCTTCAGGCTCGGCAGTTGCTCCTGGCCTATGATCGCCGTAGTTGTTCGTTAGTCGTTCCTGACCTCCTATTCATAGAGTTTGCCAACGCACTCACGATCGGCCACCGGCGGGACGCGGCTTTGGTGCGACAGGCCATTCGCTTCCTCAGAGATCTGGGCCTGAGGCTGGCCTCGCTCCGGTGGGAGGCCCTGGACCGCGCTGTGGACCTGGCAGCTTCTCGTCGAGTTACCGTATATGATTCGTACTTTCTTGCGCTCGCGGAAGATCTAGGGATGACTTTGGTGACCGCCGATGAAGTCTTTTTACACCGAATCGGCCCGCATCCCAGCGTGGTGGCATTACGTGACCTGCAGCTCACTGTGGATTTGCAATGACCCTGGACGAACAACTTGCTTACCTCACCAAGGGTGCAGACGAAACCATCCGCGTGGAGGAGTTGCGCGCCAAGCTTGAACGCTCCGGGCAGACCAACCGGCCACTGCGCGTGAAGGCCGGTTTTGATCCGACCGCGCCCGACATCCATCTGGGCCACACAGTTCTCATCCGCAAGCTGAAACGCTTTCAGGACCTGGGTCATACGGTGATTTTCTTGATTGGCGACTTCACAGGCCTGATCGGCGACCCTTCGGGGCGCAACGTAACTCGACCCCCCATGACGCCCGAAGAAATCGCGGCCAACGCCGAGACTTACAAGAAACAGGTCTTTAAGATTCTCGATCCAGAAAAGACCGTGGTTGACTTCAACAGCCGCTGGCTTGACAGGCTTACCAGCCG
>JASHYZ010000112.1 GCA_030042795.1 Terriglobia bacterium
ATCGCCTCAGATTCCGAGAGGCCTGTGAATTCGAGCACGTTCCGGTTGATATAGACCACACTTCCATCGGGTCCCAGGACGACGACGTCATGGCGGATCGCGTCGACCACCTCCCGCAAATGTGCTTCCGATCTCTCAATTCTTTCGAACGCCGCCTTCAGCGCCGCCTGCGACTGCTCGCGCTCGATGGCAATCCCGGCGATACGGCTCGCATGATCAATCAGACGAATATCGTCGGGAGTCGGATCGCGGACCTCGCGATAGTACATGCCGAACGTGCCGAGCACCCTGCCGTCGTTCGAGATGATCGGGCTTGACCAGGCGGCGCGAAGTCCGGCCGCCGCGGCGGCATCTCGAAAGCGAATCCAAAGGGGATCGCAGAGAATATCCCGAATAAATACGGCTTCGCGCCGATAGACCGCAGTCCCGCAGGAACCTGCCTTGGGTCCGCTCGCCATGCCGTCGGTCGCCGAACGATAGAGCTCGGGCAGGTTCGGGGCGGCAGCATACCGCAGATGCACTCGATCGGCATCAAGCAGGAGAATCGAACACAACATCCCGGGACGCTGCGTCTCGATCAGGCGCGTCACACTGGTAAGCACTTCGGCCAGTGGCGCCCCGACCAGGATCATCTTTAGAGCGTTGAGCACGGCGTCCCCTGAAAGGGTTTCCGCTATGGGTTCAGATCCCGAAACAGCATCGTCGGTATGCGGCTCTCGAATGTCAGCGTCTCCCATAGAAACCTCTGCTGTCGCCAGCAGTATCCCATAGCCGGAAATCTGGAATCCACCGCTGAGAGATACAGGTCGGCTAACGCGCTACCCGGAAACTGAAACACGGCGCGCGCTCCGCTTGCAAGCCGCCGCACCAGGAATCCACCGGCGAGATGCCGCCGGCACAGCTGGTTGTTGAGGAGCTTGGCAGCACGTAGGTCCAATATTCGTTTCGTAGCCCGGTTGGTTTTCCGCTGGGGAGCGCCGTGCTGGGAATGGTCCCGACAACCTGAGTTCGATTTTTGAAACAGCGGGCTCAGCAAGAAGTACACATCGTATAGTCGGGCTCGTGATCGGCGGCTATACGCCCAGACCCAAGAACTTCGACGCACTGATTTTCGGGTCTACGACCGCGACACGCTCCTCTATGCTGCCCGAACGCGCAGCGGGTTCACGCCGGTGAGCCGGGTACAACTCTATCGGTGCTTCCAGGGCCTGGAAATCTCCGAATGTCCATTTACGAACCTGCCCGAGCGGAGCGAGGGCCGCTGGGGACAGGGAGTCACCCCTCCAAAATGAAGGGCTGCCGCCGGCTGAACCTATACTGGTGGGGCAGTTCGAGTTCCCTAGAGTGGACGGTCGACCATCACCTGCGGCACGCTCGCTTCATAGGGCTGCGGGACGACAGTGACCCGAAACGGGTAGTCAGGGAATCGTGAACCGACAAATACATCAAAAGAAAGCGGGCGCAGTCTTTCGCCTCAATCGCCCTTTCTCCACCCTTGGCTGGCTCTCTAAATAGTAAGGTTACCAGCACTCACGCAGTTTACTCCTTTCCTCGCTTGCGCTAGACTGACGGCCAGCCGTGGACCGAACGAGCCGTCTGATCACTTCAGATTCAAATGAGTTGCTGCGTCAGGAAGCTCTGACAGCCCTTCGAGATCTTGCGCCGGCGTCTGGAACCCTGGTGGTGGCTCCAACCCGGGGGGCGGCGGACGATTTCCTGTTTTGCGCCATCGCTTCAGGAACCCGGGGCAGTGGTATCTATCGCATGACCCCGCCACAACTCGCCTTGACTCTTGCAACGCCGGCACTGGCCCGGCAGGGGCTTGCGCCGGTGAGTGCGCTTGGTCAAGAGGCGCTTGCTGCGCGCAGCGCGGCCCAGTGCAAACTGTCCTACTTTGGTCCAGTCGCTGACACCCCTGGCTTCGCCGGTGCGCTCGCTTCTACGCTGGTTGAGCTGCGGCTTAACCTCATTTCACAAGCCAGCCTCATCCGACAGGGAGATCCTGGCCGCGACCTGGCGCAGTGCCTCACCTGCTATGAGGCAGAGCTTCGGCGGCGGTCTCTTGCTGACCGGGCTGACATCTTACGGCTTGCGACTGAGACAGCCACTCAAGCTGACCACCCGTTGCTGGGATTGCCTATGATTGTGCTCTCGGTTGCGGTGGACTCGGCCTGCGATCAAGTCTTTTGGAGGTCAATTCTATCTCGTGCACCTCATGTCCTCGCCACGGCAATCCGGCGGAACCGGAAAGCGGTGGAAGCGATCGAAGGCCTGCTCAGCATCGGTGCGATTCCTATCAACAACGGATTGAGATGGAACTCTCTTGAGAGGGTCCGGCAAGAGGTTTTTGCTCCGAAAGCGAGCGGATGGCCTGAGACCCAACGGGATGAGAGTGTCGCGTTCTTCTCCACTCCCGGCGAGGGCCTCGAGTGTGCGGAGATCGGGCGCCGGATCCTGCGTACGGTACGATCCGGTGTTCCCTTTGACCAGATCGCTATCCTCCTCCGCCATCCCGATACGTATCAGCCGTTGGTGCAGTCTGCGCTTCGACGCGCCGGCATCCCAGCCTACTTCACCCGCGGCACGGTGCGTCCAGACCCTTCGGGCCGACCGATACTTGTGCTCTTGGATTGCGCCTTGGAAGGCTTATCAGCGTCAAGGTTTGCGGAATATCTATCTCTCGGGCAGGTACCACGTGTCAGTGAGTCGGGCGCACCTTCAGAGCGTCCCGAACTTTGGGAATCGTCGGCCGACGAGGCCCAAGCCCGCTTCAAGTTCCCCGAACTGATGGAAAGTCTGGACGAACCTGACACCGAAGACACCGATGGGACGCCGGTCATCGCCGGTAGCCTGCGCACTCCCTTTAATTGGGAGAAGCTACTGGTGGACGCCGCCGTGATCGGCGGCCGAAGAAGATGGCAGGAGCGCCTCGACGGTCTCGAAGCTGAGCTGCGGGCGCGGTTGAAGGAGGCCGGACGTCGGCAAGAATCGACCGGGCACTTTGAGCGGCAGCTTCAGTTTCTGGGTCATCTGCGGAGCTTCGCACTGCCGGTCATCGATCTGCTGGACTCGTTCAGGGACAAAGTTCTCTGGGGCGAGTGGCTTGAGCGCCTCCGTCGCCTCGCCGGTCTGGCGCTGCGTAAGCCGGAGACAGTGATTTCATTAATCGCGGAGCTCGAACCCATGGCCGAGATCGGGCCCCTGGGCCTTGACGAGGTTCGTCAGGCCCTCACCGAGCGCCTGCGCTTCCTGCGCCAGGAGCCCGAAGGGCGCCGGTACGGGCGGGTCTTCGTGGGAACTCTCGATGAAGCGGGCGCTCGCTCTTTTGAAGTGGTGTTTGTACCCGGCGTTGCAGAAGGACTTTTCCCTCCGCGGCCGTCCGAAGACCCTCTGCTGCTCGATCACTATCGCAAGGCCCTCTCACCCCTACTCCGTACTCGATCCGACCACGTAGAAAACGAGCGAGTTCTACTCGGCCAGGCAATCGGGGCGGCACGATCCCAACTTTGCGTTTCCTATCCGCGCACCGAGGCACTTGAAGGGCGAGCGCGTGTGCTCAGTACCTTCGCCCTTGAGATCTTACGGGTGTCTGGCGGGCGCCTGCTGACGCTGGCGGAAATCGAGCGCCAAGCCGCGGCTGCCGCTGAGGCGCGACCGGTTTGGCCCTCACCCCGGGAGCCTAATGAAGCAATCGACGATGCCGAATACGATCTGGCGTTCTTGGAGCCGCTGTTCAGCAAGCCGGCGGCTCGGACCCGTGGCTCCGCTGGTTATCTGCTTGATGCCAATCCACACCTGGGACGCGCGTTGAGGACACGCGCGCGCCGCTGGTTGAGACGTTGGACCCCGGCGGATGGAGTTGTTGACCCCGACCGTGCCACGCTCGAGGTGCTTGCGGCCCATGGCTTGCGTAAGGTCACATATTCCGCCTCGGCGCTCCAGCAATTCGCCAGTTGCCCTTATCGCTTCCTCTTGAGCGGCATCTACGGACTGCGCGAGCGTAAGACCGTGGTCGCCTTGGAACAGCTCGATCCGCTCACTCGAGGGTCGCTATTCCACAAGGCCCAAGAGGTCTTTCTCCAGGAGCTCCAGCAGGCTCAACTGCTGCCGGTAACACAGGATCGGCTGGCCTTGACTCTCGAAATTGCCGATCGGGTTTTCTCGTCAGTGGCTACGAGTTATGAGTCGGATTTCGCGCCGGCCCTCCTGCCTGTGTGGAACAGCGAAATCGAAGCTCTGCGCACGGAGTTCAGGGTTTGGGTGGTGCAGCTTCCACGCATCCATTCTGAATGGATGCCGATTCACTTCGAGTTCGACTTTGGCTTGGCCGGAGAACCCATCATGGGCCGAGAGTCCGGGAACCGGCTGGCGCCTGCTGTGATTCTCGGGGACGTCCGGCTACGGGGTTCGATTGACCTCGTTGAGCGGCATAGGCATCGTGAAACACTACGCGTGACCGACCACAAGACCGGCAGAGTTCCCAAAGAGTTGCCGGTCTCTGTCGGTCGCGGCGAGGCGCTTCAGCCGCTCCTCTACGCGGCGGCTGCCGAGTGCTTGCTCGGCAAGCCGGTTGAGGCCGGCATGCTCTTTTATTCGACGGAGAGGGGAGGATATAAGGAAGCCGTCGTCGCTTTCGATGAGGCCGGCCGCCAAAGGCTCCGAAAGGTGCTTGAGGTTATCGACGACCATATCCGCCAAGGGTTCCTACCTGCAGCGCCGCGGCAAGAGGCTTGTGCACTCTGCGAGTTCCGCGCGGTCTGCGGACCCCATGAGGAAAAGCGAGTGAAGCAGAAGCCTCGGCAACGTCTCGATTCCTTGAATGAGGTTCGATGCCTGCCGTAAAACACGATTAACGAAGAACGGCAGGTGCGGAGTTTTGGTCCAAAGCTGCTTAGGTACGGCCTTGAAATCGGAGATCGCTTAGCATGTACCAAATGTCGCCGGTTGGCAGCCACTTCGACGACGATGCTGCGCGCCAGCGCATCCGGACTTCTCTCGACGAAAGCCTGCTGGTCGAAGCGGCGGCCGGGACCGGCAAGACCACCGAGCTGATCCGCCGCACTGTCGCCCTAATACGAACCGGTCGTGCCCGCGTGGAGAAGCTGGTTGCGGTAACGTTCACCAACAAGGCGGCCGGAGAACTCAAGCTTCGGCTGCGTCAGGAACTGGATCACGCTCTTATCGAGGCGAGACGGAATTCGGACGACCACGAATCGGAGCGTCTGGAAGAGGCCATCAACCACCTTGAAGAGGCGCGCATCGGCACCATTCATTCCTTCTGCGCCGACCTCCTGCGCGAGCGACCCGTGGAGGCCAGAATCGATCCCGCCTTTGAGGATCTCGCCGAACTGGAGCAGCGCCGGCTATTCCGGCGAGCCTTCCGGAGATGGCTTGAAGAGAAACTCGGCCAATCCCCGGCCGTGGTTCGGCGAGTTCTTATGCGGAACACAGGCGGCCACAGATCCCCCTCCGAGGAGTTGTTTGATTCGGCCTGGAAAGTCCTCGAGCACCGTGACTTCAACTACCCTTGGGAAAGGAGAGATTTCCCGCGTCAGGAGAAGATCGACCGCCTTCTGGAACGCGTCGCGAAGCTTGCAGACGTGAGCCGCCTGTGTCCGAACGAGGGGGACGCCTTGTATATCAGTCTGCTTGGCGTACGTGAGCTCGCGGAGATACTCCGGCGCGCAGACGATCAGCACCGAGATCGCGACTATGACCGCTGGGAAGGCCTCCTGGTTCACTTGCACTCCGAATGCCAGCGGAAACTTCAGAAAGGGCGTGGCAAGGACTTCGCCCCTGGCGTCTTGCGGGAGGACGTCGTGAAGGAACGGCAGGAACTGATGAGCGAGCTCGGTGGGTTCGTGAGGGACTCCGGCGCCGATCTCGCCGCTCTTCTTCAGGCAGAAATGCGCGATCTCGTGGACATCTATGACAACTATAAGCGTGGATCGGGCAAGCTGGATTTCGTCGACCTCCTCTTGCTGACCCGCGAGCTGGTAAGAACCAACGGCGAGGTGCGACGCTATCTCCAGGACAAGTTCACCCACATTCTAGTGGACGAGTTTCAGGACACCGATCCGCTGCAGGCGGAAATCCTGATGTTGCTGGCGGCCGACAGCCCTGATCAGACCGACTGGTTGGAAGTCAGCCCAGTTCCCGGCAAGTTGTTCCTGGTGGGTGACCCAAGCAGTCGATTTATCGCTTTCGTCGGGCAGACGTGATGCTCTATCAGGAGTTGCGTGAGAAGCTCAAGGCTCATGGCGTCGGTTTTGTTCACCTGACCCACAGCTTCCGCGCTCCCAAGCCGCTGCAGGATCTGATCAACCTGGCGTTCGCGCCGGAGATGAAGGAAGATCACTTCTCGGGCCAGCCCGGCTATGTTCCGCTCGAAGCGGGATGCGGCCCGATCGCCGGCCAGCCTTATTTGGTTGCGCTGCCGGTGCCGAATCCTTACAGCGAGTATGGCAATCCGACGCAAGAGGCAATAAACAACTCACTTCCCGAGGCGGTGGGAGCGTTCGTCAACTGGCTCACCCGAGAAAGCGGCTGGAAAGTCCGGGATGTCGACCAGGGCGGCAAGCTCGCACCGATCAAGCCGCGGCACATCGCTGTCCTCTTTCGCCGCTTTGCCTCGTGGGGCGAGGACGTCACACTCAAATACCGGGAGGCACTGGAGGCTCGGGAGATACCTTATGTAGTGGCCGGGGCAACCGCGCTCCATGTCCGGGAGGAGATGGCAACCTTGCGAGCGGCGCTCGCCGCGATCGAGTGGCCGGACGATGAACTCTCGGTCTTTGCCACGCTCAAGGGTCTATTGTTCGCACTTCCCGACAGCGCACTCCTCCGCTATCTTGAGCTTACGGGCGAATTCCACCCATTTCGCAAGCGTCCGGAGTCGAAGGACTCCGATCTAGCGCCAGTCTCAGAAGCTCTCGACATCATCGCCAGTCTGTCGCGCCGGCGTAACCAGCGGCCCATTGTAGAGACCCTCGAAGAACTCCTCGAGACCACCCGCGCTCACGCCAGCTTCGCCCTCGGTCGCGCAGGGCACCAAGCTTTGGCAAGCGTCTACCACCTCTGTGATGAAGCGCGAAGCTTCGAGGCGAGCGGCGGAATTTCATTTCGAGCTTTTGTCGAGGAACTGGACTCGCAAGCCGAGCGCGACGAACGGTCGGAGTCAGTGGTGTTGGAGGATAGCTCGGAAGGGGTCCGGCTGATTACGGTGCACAAGGCCAAAGGCCTCGAGTTTCCCATTGTGATTCTCGCAGACCTCACGGCCAAGCTCTCACGTGAAGCGGGGCGGTACACGGACGGAATTCACAGGCTGTGTGCCCAATCAGTAGCGGGCTGCGAACCCTGGGACCTGCTTGACCACCGGTTCGAGGAGACGGCGCGCGATGAGGCCGAGGGAATTCGCGTGGCTTATGTAGCGGCCACGCGGGCGCGTGATCTGCTCGTCGTCGCGGCGCTGGGGGAGGGCCCGCGCGACGGTTCGTGGCTGGGCCCGCTCCATCGTGCAATTTATCCTAGACCTGAGCAGCGGAGACAGTCGGTTGCTACCGCCAACTGTCCGCCGTTCGGTGATGCCACTGCGCTAGCCGGTTATAAGGACAGCCGCCTGCTCGTCAAGCCGGGGCTTCATCGCGCCTCGGATTCGAACCTGGAAGTAGTGTGGTGGGACCCCAGCGTTCTCAAGCTTGAAGTGGAGAAGCGTTACGGTCTACGTGAGGAGGACCTTCTAGGCCCGCCCACCGCGCCCGAGAGCGCGCAGCAATATAAGGCCTGGAAGACTGCCCACAAACAAGTGATCGAGGACGGACTGCAACCACAATTCGAGGTTCAGGCCGTAACGGAAGCCACATCCCTCGCTCGGAACCTT
>JASHYZ010000113.1 GCA_030042795.1 Terriglobia bacterium
TCTCCCATTCGTTCTTTTCAGCTAAGCCGAGAGCAAGGTCGTAGTGGGCTACGGCGTCGCCGGGATTGAGCTTCAGCGTTTCTTCCAGCTCGTGCGTGGCGTGCGAGGGATCGCCTTGAGCAAGCTGGATGCTCGCCAGCCAGTCACGGGCCACAAGAAAGTCCGGCTGAAGAGTGATCGCGTCATGGAATTCGGGTATTGCGCCTTCGAGGTCACCCTGGCGGTACAAAATGCTGCCTAACTCGTAGTGTGCGACCGTGAAAGTTGGCCGCGCGCTCAGTGCAGCCCTGTACTGTTCCGTTGCCCCGGGCAGATCGCCGCGGAAGCGAAGGACCCCAGCGAGGCCGTAGTGCGATTCAGCGTCGTTCGGCTGCGCGGCAATCGCCAAACGAAACTGGCCGGCCGCCAAATTGTTCTTGCCCTCTGCCTTGAGAGCTTGGCCGAGATCGCGGTGCAGCTCCTCGAGGTCGGGCTGGAGGGCGAGTGCGCTCGTGTATTCCTCCTCCGCCTGCGCCCACTGCGCCGTGGCAGCCAGCGCATGGCCGAGTCCGTGATGCGCGTCCGCGAGGCCCGGTTTGAGCCCGACGGCCGCGCGGTATTCCTCAATTGCCTCCTGGTAGTCCAACTTGAGGCGCAGCGCGTCAGCGAGATGCCCGTGCGCTTCCGCCAAGCGTGGATAAAGGCGGATGACGTCACGATACTCGGCGATGGCATCATCCAACTTACCTTGACTGGCCAAAGCGTCGGCTTGTTTGAGATGGCGGGACGGCCCGGATGCCGCGCGTGGAGCCAGCTTGGCGCCTTGCGAAGCTGCTGACGGCTCTGGGCGTTGGGGCGCGGGCTGGTGACTTCCTGGCGCTTGGGCCAAGGCAAGGGAACTGACCGCGAGCAATGGGATCGCAACCCTAAGCAGCATTGGACTGCTCCTCACCCGCGTCGCCACATGGTTCACTCCGGCAAGTCCGGAGTCGCGGTGTTGGGCCCAGGCACCCTCTGCAAAGAAATTGCTGCCTATAATACTCGATCCTAATCAGGTAATGCCAGTAGTCGTTCGGTAGATAGCTAGATCGATAATTGCGGGTACCGGCGACTGCGTGCTAGGATACGTCCGAATCCGTCGATGTGAGTTTGACAACGTCATGACAAAAACTACCGAAGGCCACGCCCCGGGCACAGTACTGAGAGCTTCCGGACCGGGGAGTACGCCGGCTGAAGACGGGATTCTCGATCTCACCCTGGCCCACAGCCCCGACTCCGATGACGCCTTCATGTTCTATGCTTTGGCCACCAACAAGGTCCGTTCGGACGTCCTGAAGCTCACGCACGTCCTTGAGGACATCCAGACGTTGAACGAGAGGGCGAGGCGTGAGGTTTACGACATAACTGCCGTCTCCACACATGCTTACGCCTATCTTACGGAGAACTATGTTCTGCTTCCGTCTGGCGCCAGCTTCGGCGACGGTTACGGGCCCATGGTGGTGGGTCACGGTCCCTTTGGGTCTGAGGGATTGCGGGGCAAGCGGGTGGCCGTTCCCGGCAAGATGACTACAGCGTATCTGGCTCTCCTGCTTTACGAGCGTGAAGTCGAGACCGTGGTGGTGCCGTTTAATGAGATCCTTCAGTTTGTCTCTTCAGGCGCGGCAGACGCAGGCGTGGTTATCCACGAAGGGCAGTTGACCTACAGTTTTGAGGGACTTAGCAAGCTGGTGGACCTCGGGGAGTGGTGGCAGAACGAAACCGGGCTGCCCCTGCCTCTGGGCGGAAACGTCATCCGGCGCGCGCTGGGGACGGACGTAATTCGTGAGGTGGCGCGGCTGGTAAAGGAAAGCATTCATTATGCCTTGGACCATCGCGAGGAGGCGCTTGTTTACGCAACCCAGTTCTCGCGCGGGCTTGATCCTTCGACAACGGACCGTTTCGTCGCCATGTATGTGAATGACTGGACGCTCGACTACGGTGAGCGCGGTCGGCGAGCGGTGCAAATGCTGCTGGACCGCGGTTTTGAGAGTGGGATTCTGGCCGAGCGCGTCCAGGCACAGTTTGTAGAATCCTAGGCCTACCTTAGCGGCGTTTCGATGTTCTCCCAATCAGAACCAGCCGTACCACCTGTCCGGCGGCCTGACGCCCTCGGGGTGGCTACCTTACCCGTAACCCGAGCCCGGATAAAGCAACCCGAGGGCGGTAACAAACACCGGCCGGAAAAGAACATCGAACACTTTCCAGGCAATCAGAAGGCCGGCAAGGGCCAAAGTGCGATTGCTGCCAACATCTGCTAGCCGCCTGGCCCACGAGGCGGGAAGCAGCAATGCGATGGCCGCGTGTCCGTCTAGCGGAGGTAGGGGAAGCAGGTTGAACGCCGCCAGCAGCAGATTCAATGAGAACAGGATGCTCAGCAACACGGCAACCGTGGCAGTGGAGCCGTTCAACGGCGCCTCAGTCGCAACCACTTGCGTGAAATTTACGGCAGATGGCTGCGCGAAAACCCCCAGTCTGATGCCCGCCCGGATGCTCAAGGCAGCCAGCAACACCAAACTGAAATTCGCGGCGGGCCCTGCAAGCGCCATCCACGCGGCGCGATGGGGATACTGCCTCCGCCAAGCTGGGTTGTAGGGCGCGCTCGCCCAGCCGATCATCCAGCCCCCTGCAATGTAGGACAGGACTGGCACAATCACGGTGCCGAAAGGCTCCCGCTTCACGTGCGGGACGGGATTGAGGGTCATGCTGCCGGCGAGAAAAGCCGTGGGATCACCACCCAGACGCGCCGCCAAGGCATGGGCGCTTTCGTGGCAGCACAGGGAGAAAAGGAAAGCGACGTACCACAGCAGGCCAAGACCGAGGGTGTGGGGGCTCATCCTGAGCTTATCCGGGTGCACGTCTGCCACGTATCGTCACGCTTGGACATCACGCGGCCGTTACACACGGTCAAACAGCCAAGCTCGCCCAGGGTGCGCGTAACAATCGAGTAACAAATGCGGATCATTCCCCCGCGGCGGCAGGGCGCTTGCGGACGCGCGCCGATTTGGAGGCCTCTGCGGGCGGCCCCATCGCGGTCTCGGAGCCCTTCGGGGCAACACTCGAGGCTTCAGCCCGAATCTGGTTGAGCCGGGCCAAGCCGGCGTTTTCGTCATCCACAAGCTCGAAGAACTGGGTCAGCTTGACGCCGTCCAGTATTCGCCGAACGTGGGTATTCATGCCGCTGAGCACGATAGTGGCACCGGCCTCGACGGCCAGCTCCCGGCTCCCAGCCAGAAAGCCAAGACCCGTGGAGTCAATGTAGGGCACGTCGTCAAATTCGAACAACAGCTTGCGAGCCCCGGCGTCGATTAAGTCTTTAACCTTCTGCCGCAGGAACGGACCATCGCCGCCGGCCACAAATTTGCCACTCAAAGTCACGATGGAAACATCGTCTTTGAATCGAACCGAGACTCTCACAACTGACCTCGCCGGCGGAAACTGCCCGCGTTAAGCCTTATGGTGCCCGCCGCTCCAGTCCCTCCGATGCCCGAACCGCGGCACACCCCTTATTCCGTTCATGCTAGGAGACCATGAACCGTGTGTCAAGTGCGAACCGGCCGTATCGCCCAATATCAGTCGGAAACGATCTGTACGTTATCGATCGGGGTGAATATGGAAAAAGTAGGTGATGTGTTCCGATAACAGCACTTAAACGATAATATTTTGAGTCAGGCCGGCGAGCGACTCTTGCCGCAGCGAATGAATTCTCTCGTACTCGTGATTCGGGGACAGGCCACGGATGGAGAGGCTTTCCTGCGCTTGGCCGCGGGAAACCAACCTGAGTGGGAGAGTCGCGCCCATTTTTTCAGCGTTGCGCCCGGCTGATGCGCCAGATTCTGGTGGACTATGCCTGCCATCACCAGACGCTGAAGCACGGCGGCCCCTGCCGTAAGCTTCCGCTCGAAGAAGCGCTCGTTTTCTCGGAGGAGAAGCACAGCCTTCTCGAAGGGCGCGCAAGCCCATAACGCGTTAGCCGCTCAGGTGACGGCTAAGAGGCCTGCCCTTCGCGAGGATGGCGCACGATTACCTGGAAAGAAGCACCGACGTGCTGTGCGACAAGGGCTCGCTCTGGCGGCAGCGCTTATCGCCGTTGTAGCAATTGGAACCTACATTGACCTCCGTCACGCTCACTCCCTTCGGCTGACCGATAAGGACACTATTGTTCTCGCCGATTTCACGAATACTACTGGCGATCCAGTATTTGACGGTGCGCTCCGGCAAGGTTTGGAGGCGCAGCTCGAGCAATCGCCCTTTCTCAACCTCCTCTCCGAGTCACAAATACAGCAGACGCTGCGCATGATGGAACAGCCAGACGACGCTCGGCTCACTCCGGAGAGGGCGCAGGAAATCTGCCGGCGAGCCGGGGGCGCCGCCGTCCTCGAAGGCTCAGTTGTGCAAATCGGGACGCAGTACAGCCTCACACTGAAGGCCCTCAACTGCTCATCCGGGGAGTTGTTGGCGAGCGCCGAAGCTCAGGCCGGCGACAAGAACCATGTGCTTGAAGCTCTCGGCAAGCTCGCGTCAGCGACGCGCACCAAACTGGGTGAGTCTCTCAGCACTGCCCAGAAATTCGACACGCCGGTTGAGCAGGCCACCACGTCCTCGCTCGAAGCCTTGCAGGCGTACAGCCTGGGCCGGCGCGCCATGGACGATTACAAGGCGGCTATTCCCTTTTTTCAGAGAGCGGTTGACCTCGACCCGAATTTCGCCATAGCTTACGCGACGCTCGGTATTTGCTACTTCGCCTCGGGAGAAACCGCCCTCGGGGCACAAAACACGAGGAAAGCGTACGAACTGCGCCAGCAGATAAGCGAGCCCGAGAAGCTCTACATTGAGTCTCATTACCACGAGGTGGTAACTGGCGACCTGGAAAAAGCCACCCAAGTTTATGAACTCTGGGCTGAGCTCTACCCGCAAGACTTGTTGCCGCGGAACAACCTGGGTGACGTTTACCGCTATCTCGGACAACATGACAGGGCTCTTACAAACCTGCGAGACTCCTTTCTCCTGGGCAACACAAATTACGCCAACCTCGTCGTCACCTACTTGAATCTGAATCGCTTTAGAGATGCACGGGCCGCATCAGAGGAAGCGCACGCGAGGAACTTAGACTCTCCGTCGCTACATTTTCATCTTTATTTGCTTGGCTTCTTACAGAGCGATGAGGCAGTCATGGCACGGCAGGTGGCGTGGTCGGCGGGCAGGCCCGGGTTTGAAAACGTGCTGCTGGCAGCCGAGGCCGATACAGCCGCCTACTCGGGGAGACTCGGCCGAGCCCGCGAATTCTCCCGGCGGGCGGAGGCCTCAGCCGAGCAGGTTGCGCAAAAAGAGGTGGCGGGTGCTTACGAGGCCGAAGCGGCTTTGCGCGAGGCCTTCTTCGGCGAAGCGGCCCAAGCTCGCCAACGCGCTGAGGCGGCGCTCGCACTTTCAAGGGGACGCGATGTGCAGGCCGGCGCGGCGCTGGCGCTGGCTATGGCTGGGGATCGGGCCCAAGCCGAAATACTGTCGGACGATCTGACCAAGCGCTTCCCAGAGGATACCTACGTGCAGTACAACTGGCTGCCCACCGCTCATGCGGTGCTTGCACTCAACCGGAATGACTCTGCAAAGGCTATCGAGACTCTTGAAGCTACAACCCTTTACGAGCTAGGCGCGCATTATACCGGCGCTTTCCCGCCTGCCATGTACCCTGTCTACATGCGCGGACAAGCCTGTCTCGCGGCGCGCCGGGGAGGCGATGCCGCACTC
>JASHYZ010000114.1 GCA_030042795.1 Terriglobia bacterium
TGGCGCTGACAGCGGGGCTGGTGGTGACCTGCTTCGCCAAGGTTTACAGCATGACGTTCTTGGGGATGCCACGGTCACCGGAAGCGCAGCGGAGCGGCGGAATACAAAATTCGATCCGCTTGGCGATGGGAATTGGAACGTTGCTCTGTCTCTTGCTGGGGGTGCTGCCTACATACGTTGTTCCGGTTCTAAGCCGTGCTGTGACACCCCTGACGGGCACCGAGGCTACGGCGGAGCTAATCCCGCCGTTTTTCGCTACGACGCCTCAACATCCTTTGTTACCGGGACCGTTTGTCGAGGACTTCCACAATCTGGGCGCGCAGGTGGGCCGCAGCGTGCTGCCCGGCGCTGGCCTTGTGATTCTGCACCGCGGGGGCAGCCGAAATCCCGTAGTGTTTGCGATGTCCACGACTTACATGCTGCCGGTTATGTTGCTGCTGACAGCGGGCGCGTTTTGGGCGGTGCGTAAGGCGATCTCGCAGCGGATGCGGGCAACACGACGGCCGGTGTGGGCAGGTGGACTTTCAAGGCTTCTTCCCGAGCTAACTTACACGGCAACCGGTTTTTCGAATCCTGTGCGGGTGACTTTCAACGCCATCTTTCATCCTCGTGAGCCTGAGGACCGCGGTGAGCTGGTGAGCGGATATTTCCGCATGCGGATCACGCGAGTGGCGGAAGAAGTGCACGTGCTAGACCGGGTGTTACTTGGGCCCATCAACCGTCGTACGCAGGAAATTGCTCAGAGATTCGCAGCTATCCACCATGGCAGGCTCAATGCTTATTCGGCCTACATCTTGGGCACTCTGCTGGTTGTGCTTTTCACGGCGCGGGTGCCGACCGGCGTGCGGTTTGAGCTGACTCCGGCAGCCATTGTGATCCTGGCATTGCTTGTCGACCGGTTCCTTTGACAAGCAAATGCAAATCGACAAATTGCTATGACTGAAATGTTGATCCTAATAGTGTGCTTCTTCGCGCTTTGCGGAGCGGGTACGATCCTATCGGCCCTTGTTAGTGAGAAGTCTGCTCCGGCCGTGCTGGCCTGGGTGGGATCGGTCGCGTCTCTTGTCCTTTGTCTCCTGAGCATAGAGAACCTGTTGAGCGGGCAGTCTTTCGAATTGACTCTCTGGACGTTGCCTGGGCTCGGCTCTCTCACGCTGGCGATGGACAGTGTGTCCGTACCTTTTGTTCTTGTGACAGGTCTAGTTTTTCTCGCCGCTAGTGTCTTTTCCAGACGTTATCTGGCTCGTTACAGCGAGCACTTCAGCCTGCGAGCCTTTGCTGTGTGTTATCACGTACTGTTGGCCACGGTGGTGGTGGTGTTGCTGGCAGGGGACGCATTGCTGTTCTTGATCGGGTGGGAAGTCATGTCGATCCTCAGTTACCTCCTCGTCAGTTATCAGCATCGACGCGACTGGAATCCCGGGCCTGCCTATCTGATGCTGGCCATGGGCGAGGCAGGCTTCGTGGCGGTGGCCGTTGCTTTTCTGCTGCTGGCCCGGCCGGCAGGAGGGCTTTCCTTCCATGCTCTCCGGGAAGCGGCTGCGGGTGCCGGCGCGGGACTGCGATGGGCGGTGTTTCTTCTCTCCTTCCTCGGCTTTGGCGTCAAGGCCGGACTGGTGCCGGTGAACCGATGGCTGCGTGACGTTTACGCTGTCGCTCCCGCCAACGTCTGCGCTCTCCTTTCGGGAGTGCTCCTCAATCTTGGAATCTACGGCATCGTGCGACTGAACGGAGATCTACTTCCGCCTATTTCGGCCGGACCCGGCCTGCTAGTCCTGGTGATAGGAACGATCTCAGCCCTGGTCGGGATTCTCTACGCAAACCGCGAAAACGACCTGAAGACGATGCTGGCGGAAAGCTCAATCGAGAATATGGGAATTGTGGTGGCCGGAGTGGGCGCGGGGTTTGTGTTCCTCGCCCTGCACCTGCCCGCTTTGGCAAGCATCGCTTTTGTGGCCGCACTCTACCAGATGGTGAACCACTCGATTTATAAGGCGCTGTTGTTTTTCGGCGCGGGCTCCGTCGACGTGGCAACGGACACGCGTGACATGGACCGCCTGGGTGGAGTGATCAAGTTCCTGCCGTGGGTCGGAGCTCTCTTTTTGGTAGGCTCGCTCTCCATTGCGGCGCTCCCTCCCTTTAACGGTTTTGCGAGCGAGTGGCTCACGCTTCAAGCGCTCTTGCAGAGCGCCACGCTGCCTTCGGCCGGGATCAAAGTGGTATTCGCGCTCTGCGGAGCAGCTTTGGCGCTCACGGCGGGTCTGGCGGTGACATGTTTCGTGAAAGCATTCGCCATGAGCTTTCTCGGCATGCCACGGTCGGAGCGTCAACCGCAGCACGAGGCCAATGTGCGACACTCGATGCGCGCAGCCATGGTGTTCTTGGCCGCGCTTTGCTTACTGCTTGGGGTCTTTCCGGCTTATGTGGTTGGGGGACTAAACGGCGCGGTCGCGCGCTTAAGCGGAGCAGATGCGGGGCCTGCTCTGGTCCCACCCTTTTTCTCTGCCAGTCTGCGACAGGCGGAACTGTCGCCCGACTTCGTGGCGGACTTCCACAATCTGGGCGCTCAAGTGGGCCAGAGCCTGCTTCCCGGGAGCGGGCTGGTGGTGCTGCATCGTGGCGGCCCGCGCAATCCCGTCGTTTTTGCCATGTCGACCACGTATATGGTGGTCGTCATGGCATTACTGCTTGGTGCGGTCCTCATCATTGTCCGGGGCTGGCTCGTCCGCAGACGCCAACGTGTCCGGCACGGCGTGTGGGCCGGCGGCTTGCGCCACCTCTTGCCGGAACTGACCTACACCGCGACGGGGTTCTCGAACCCGGTCCGAGTTACCTTCCGCGCGGTCTTTCATCCTACCGAAATTGAGGATAGTAGTCAGATGGTGGCCCGGCACTTTCGCATGGCCATCCGAAGATTCATGGAAGAGGTTCACATTGTTGACCGGCTGTTCTTTCGGCCGGTCGAAGCCAGCGTGACAGGGATTGCGCGAATCTTAGCCCGGATGCATCACGGAAGGCTCAACGCTTACATCGGGTATGTGCTGCTGTCGCTGCTCACCGTCCTCGTGTTAGGGCGACTGCTGTGAGGCCGTGAGGCTCCATCTCTGCGTTGCTTGCCGGGAGCAAACCTATACAGAACGCATTTAGTCGTGTGCGAGTATAAGGGCATGGCTTCAGCCGTGCCCTTATACACTGTGCTGTGCATCAGAGCTTAACGCTTTATGTATAGATACCGAAGGCTGAAGTCTTATTGTGGAGGCGCCGCCAGGGCGAGCTCTCGGTGTAGGAGCGCGGCGAGCATGGTATCATTCGGCGGAAACGCATGGGGTTGCGCAGTTCCGGCTGCTTATTGGTCCCGGATTTTAAGCCCCACAGGAGGATCGGTTGGCGGCTCGCTACATTATGGTGATGGTGGGAGGGGCCGTCGGGTCGTTAACTCGGTACATTACCGGCTCTGCGGTCATGAGCCGGTTCGGGGGCCGCTTTCCTCTTGGGACGTTCGTGATTAACGTTAGCGGTTCGTTTCTGATTGGCGTTCTGATGACCTTGCTCACGGAACGATTTCAACCACACCCCAATTGGCGGCTTCTGCTGGTTGTGGGGTTCTTGGGCGGGTATACGACGTTTTCAAGCTTCGAGTACGAAAGATCGCCGGGGCGACGGTGTTTCGCGGGCGCGAGGGGTACGGAGAAACCAGCGAAATTCACCGGCCTCGTCTTCTGAAGCACGATCTGCCGTTGGTGATTAATATCATCGATACGGCGGAGAACATTGACCGCCTTTTGCCGATCGTCGAGAGCATGATGGATAAGGGGCTTATCACGGTTAGCGATGTTCAGACGATGCGAGTCAAGTCCGGCGGAACATCACGCGTTTGAAAGGATTTGGGTCGCGTATGGCCAAGATCGATGTGGGAGTCAGTTGGAACACTCGCACGTTCGACATGCACCGGCTGTCGCGCTGAGGGGGTAACGAAAAACCAGGTGCGAACGAAGCTGGAATGTCCTTAAGAATCAAAGGCTTGCTTAGATTCCGTCGAGAGCCCGGTTCAAAGCAGTAATGGCGCCGTCGCTGGGAAATATCCGACCCGAATCCTCGGCGCACCCCGTGTTGGTTCGGGATTCGGAGGGAGGAAGCCAAACGCATGCCAAGGCCTCAATCGCGATCTTCGAATGCAGCGGCGTCGGAGCTAATGTGGCTCGCGTGTGATATCATAGAGTTTGTTAAGGTGATGGAGTTCGCCTAGAAGGCGCCCGCAGAGGCGGGTTGATGACTCCTGACCGCCCCAGAGGCGTTCAGGAGTTTTTTGTTTTTTGGGGCACCCCATTGCCTCGCTTACACGTGAAGCGAGGCGGCATGGAGCGCCAACTCGACGAGATGGTGGATGGCGGTTTGATTACCTTGAAGAAGGCACACGTGATCTTGTACCGGTCGGAGCAGTCAGCGAGGAAATAGGTTCAGCACTGAGGCTGGGCCGGGGCGCCACGCAGCTTGGAAGGGTTTGACGGCATGAGAATCGTTATCATTTCAGACGTTCACGGCAACTTCGACGCGCTCTCCGCGCTTCAGGAGGCCTACGACGAGCTCTGGGTTCTCGGCGATTTAGTGAACTACGGCCCGGAGCCAAGCAGCGTTATTGACTACGTAAGAGAGAGGGCCAAAGTCGTCCTGCGCGGCAATCACGACCACTCTATTGGTTTCAATGAAGACCCTCGGTGCTCCGTCCCCTTCAGGGAAATGGCCGAAGCCACCCGCCGCTTCACGGATTCGGTGCTCACCTTTGGTCAGAAGCACTTTCTTCGCCAATTGCCTTTGCACATCGAAACCGAGCGTGCCGGCGCCCGGTTTTATCTGTGCCACGCAATACCCTCGGACCCGTTGTTTGGCTATTGTGAAGCTGGTTCAGAACAGTGGACCGCTGAGGCTAGCACGATTAGTGCTGACTTCATACTTGTGGGCCACACGCACGTTCCGGTCGTCCGCTCCATCGGGTCTTGTGTTGTAGTTAACCCTGGGAGCCTTGGCCAGCCCAAAGGCGGCGGGCCGGAAGCGCGCTACGCCGTCTGGGAAGACGGAGTGGTTGTGCTCAAATCCTACCGTTATCCGGTCGAGTCAGCCGTGGCGAAGCTGGGGAAGCTTCCAATCGAAAGGTCCGTTCGCGACAAACTAAGTGAGATTCTCAGAACCGGCAACATGCCTGTGGCAAAGGAGGCTGACAAATCAGATGGCGAAGATTAGCAAGTTAACGGCGCTTGAGATCCTGGATTCCCGAGGAAATCCCACCATACAAGTTTCGGTAGCTCTCGAAAGTGGAGCGGTCGGGATCGCCAAAATCCCTTCTGGTGCGTCCACCGGAAAGCACGAGGCTGTCGAATTGCGCGACGGCGACAAGCAACGGTACGGAGGGAAGGGTGTTCGTAAGGCGATCTCCAATGTGTTGGGAGAGATTCAGAAGGCCGTGGCAGGTTTCGAAGGCGATCAGGCGAGCCTCGACCGGAAACTCATCACTCTGGACGGCACCCCCAACAAGGCGCGGCTCGGTGCCAATGCGATTCTGGGAGTTTCGCTCGGCTACTCCAAGGCTTGTGCCACAGAAAAACGCGTCCCGCTCTACCGGCATTTAGCGGACCGCCAAACGTATCTGCTGCCCGTACCCATGTTCAACGTGCTCAATGGTGGGCGACACGCGGACAATAACGTCGATTTTCAAGAGTTCATGATCGCGCCGGTCGGTGCTCCGACTTTTGCAGAGGCCCTTCGTGCCGCTTCGGAGACCTTCCAGGCCTTGAAGGGAATTCTTCACAAGAAGGGGTACGAAACCAGCGTCGGTGACGAAGGTGGCTTCGCGCCTCGGCTCAAGTCGAATGAGGAACCCATGGAACTCCTTCTCGATGCGATTCGAAGCGCTGGTTACAAACCCGGAGTAGATATCGCCATTAATCTTGACCCGGCCGCGAGCGAATTCTACGAAAACGGAACCTATGTGTTTCGTAAATCCGATCAATCCAAGAAGTCGACCGCCGAACTCATCGCACTCTGGGAGCAGTGGCTGCAGCGCTATCCGGAGATCTATTCGCTTGAGGATGGTCTGGCCGAAGACGACTGGCCGGGCTGGCGTGAGGGAACGCAGAAGCTGGGCAAGCGGGTGCAATTCATGGGGGACGATATCTTTGTCACGAATCCACAAATCCTGCAGAAGGGGATTGACCAGGGCATCGCCAACTCGGTGCTAATTAAACTGAACCAGATCGGGACTGTGACTGAGACTTTCGAATGCATCGACCTCGCCCACCGCAATGGCTACACGGCGGTTGTTTCTCACCGTTCCGGGGAAACCGACGATACGACGATTGCAGACCTGACGGTTGCCGCCGGCACCGGCCAAATCAAATCCGGGTCGGTGTGCAGAGGAGAGCGAATCGCCAAGTACAACCGGCT
>JASHYZ010000115.1 GCA_030042795.1 Terriglobia bacterium
AGACCTTCACGATTCGAGCAGCCACTCCCAGCCACTAGCCGCGCGGATCGTGCGACGCAGCGTTGTAATCACAGCGGCTGGAGATCACGCCACCAGCGACGGAGCGCCAGGCGCTGACGAGCTCTCTCCGCAGGTTGGTTCGCGAGTGAGCGGAGGCGTGAAGCCCTCTGGCAAGTCACCGTTGTCGGCGCGAAGGTACTGCCAGTAGTTCGGTCTGAGCGAGGCGATGAGTTCTTTGCGGGATTTGGTTTTTAGCGGTTTGGCCAAATAGATTTTGCCCATTTCGGCCAGGCGCTCCTCCGAAATGGCGCCGGAGAACATGAACAATGGCCACGTAAAGTTAGGACCGTTGGCGCGCCGCAGCTTGTAAAGCCACATGATGATGGAACCCACGCGCCATGCCGTTGGACCCCACCAACTCTTCTGTCCCGGGCGCAGGTTGAGCTTCCAGCACTTCATCATCACCTGCCACTGGAGTGGCGTCAGCTTGCGCGTTTCGGAAACGCCCTTAGCTTTCTCCAGCCGGGTGTCGTGCAGCGGAGTAAAGATGGAGGGCACCAGCAGCGCGAAAAGACCGCGGCGTTCCATCTCGTAGATCAGGTCAAGCGTGGCCATAGAATCCTCGTTGGTCTCGTCAGGACTGCCGACGATCAGCGTCATCACCGGAAACCAGTTGTTCTGGTTGGCCACGCGCAGCCCTTCGAGCACGACGCTGGGCCAGTCCTCAATCGAGAAGGGCACAGCCTTGCTGGGCATGATCTTCTTCGCCATGCGCACGGACCCCGTCTCCAAGCCGATCAACGGCGACAGCACGCGGCCTTCAGGATGGCTGCTTACTAGCGGCAGCTTGAGAGGACTCTTGGGCAACAGCAGCCCCGACAGCTTCCGGATCAGCATGGGATCAACCACGAAAGGAGCCATGGTGGCGTGACTCAACACGTGGTTCTCCACGCCGGGAGTCTCCACGATGCTGGAGTACAGGTCGAGCAGGGCCTCTCGATTGGGGAAGAAGAAAGGCGTACCGGTGCGCACCTGGCCCCAGATGAACATGTCCTCCGTGGCCAGAGAAACTTGGCTGTTGCCCTCACGCACGTTGGCACGCACGGCCGCCATAATCTTGTCCTTGGGGACATCAATCTGCGGGTTCAAATCAGGCAGGCAAAACTGGCAACGACGGCCACAGCCTGTGGTCATCTCAACCACGCCGAAGGTGGTGCGGCGTTCAGGCACCAGGATCTCCTCGCGAGTGGCGGGATGGGCCACGCTCAACTCGCGTGGAAGCTCTTCACCTCGGATCGCTCTATGAAAGAGATCGAGCACGTCCTGCGATTCGCTGCGGCCCTCCACCACGCAGTCCACGCTCAGTTCTTCAAAACTGTCGGTCTGGCTGATCTGCCAGCCACCCGAACCGCCCACGATCACCCGGAAGCTCTGGCGATACGGGTTGCTCTTAATCTTGGCAAACAGATCCTTGGCATAGTGAGAATTGATGGGCTCGCGAGAGGAGCCGAAGATGGATGCGTAAACGCCCGCCGCGAATGTCACACCCAGAGGGTTGTGCGTGGAAACGCCCACCACGCGAGTTCGCGGACCGATGAAGCGGCCAAGGTCATCCGGGTAACAGGCCACGATGTCGCCCGTTGGGAAAGCTCGTTGCATGGAGGCTTCCAGCAGCCGCGTGCCCGCTGGCATATAACGCGCCGTACCGTCAGAGTTGTGCTCCACGTTACGCCAATTGGGGTACTTGTTGTTGATCACGCCTTCCATCCACATGGGAAGAGACGCCATGGCCATCTGAATAAAGTAACCAGCGTGATCGATCGTTTCGGTGAGGGGAGCAGTGAGGACAATTAGCTTGCCCCCGTCCAAGGGCTCGCCGTTCTCTCGCGCGGACTCGTTTCGATTCGACGTCCCAACGAACCCCAAGGTCCCATTCGGGTTTCGCATGATGACCCCACAACACTGGTTTTTCGAGTCGTCCAACTGCGCGGCAGATTGAGAGCAGTAAGCGCGGCGTTCGCTCATCAGCCTGACGCCGCGCAGCCCATGAGCGAACCAGTCACTATAGCATTGGCGTCAACTCTGGTTAACTGCGCACCAAGGAAGTGCGCCTGCGTCCGGCAATAAACCGGGCTGCAGCGGCGTTCATGGCTCCGCGGCCACGATTTCGATTGACAGGCAGAGACGGAGCGTCGACAGTAAAGAGCTTGAGTTGAGGCCGCCCCTCGGGCGCTCATCAAAGTTGGCTCTAAGGAGCTCCTTCGTGAGGCCGCGCATCTGAGGCTAGGAATCAGAACACAGAAGCCAGAAGGTGTATGCCTTGAAAGACATCTGATATCGCTACAACTGTGACTTCTTCGCATGGGACACACTGATCAACGGTATCTCTCAGCGCTAACAGGCTTCCGGCAGCGGCCACTTCGGTTCCGGCTCTGGTGTCGCTTGCTGCTGGCAGCAATTTGCGCCGTCACTGCCCCGACCGTTGCGTACTGCTTGGCTCCGGCGCAAGACCGCCCACCTGCCGCCTACCACGTGCTGCTTACTGATTACCGGCAGCAATCGCAGTCCCAAGCTGCGACCAATAGCACTGAGGCCGCGCCGCAACATTACACCCTCACTCCTGCCCAGAGAACTCGCGCCGAAGCTTATGCGCGGACCCGTTACGTCGTCTACTTCGTCGACGCTCTTCTCGCGCTCGTCATCTATCTACTCTTCTGGCTCAGCCGCTTCGGCGTCGTGCTGCGAAACCTGGCGCATCGAGTATCCTGCCGCCTTGTCGTTAGGTGCATCGTTTTCGCGCCGCTCTTCGTCGTAGTCTTCTCGGCACTAAGTCTCCCCTTTGATTACTATTCCGGCTACCGAATCGAGCACCAGTTTGGCCTTTCCACGCAGACGCTGGCGTCCTGGTTCGCGGACTGGGGAAAGAGTCTGACACTCTCGATGGTGGCGGCCATCGTTTTGATGTGGGTATTTTACGCTGTTGTCCGGCGCAGCCCACGCCGCTGGTGGTTCTACTTTTGGCTGGCGACTATTCCGCTTGAACTCTTTGTGATGTTCATTGAGCCGTGGGTGGTGGAACCCCTCTTCTACAAATTCACTCCTCTCGCCCAAACGCAGCCCGCGCTCACTGAGCGGATCGAAGATATGATGAGCCGGGCCGGGCTCCACATCCCGCCGTCGCGCATTTTTGAAATGAACGCCAGCTCCAAAACGAAAACTCTGAACGCCTATGTTTCCGGCCTCGGTTCGAGCAAGCGGGTCGTGGTTTGGGACACCACTTTGGCCGCACTCACCCCTGATGAAATGCTCTTGGTACTCGGCCACGAAACGGGGCACTACGCACTGCACCACATCCCAAAGGAATTTGCGCTGATTGAGCTGGTGCTGCTTGCACTCTTTTTCGTGGGATTCCGCGCCTTCAAAGCGCTGGTCCTGCGCTTCGGCCCGCGCACGTCGCTCGAAGGCGAAGGTGATCTCGCCTCTCTCCCGTTGGCGCTGCTGGTGCTCACCGTGCTCTCCTTCGTTGGTTCCCCGCTCTTCAACGCCATCTCGCGCCATTACGAGCACCAGGCGGACCAGTATGGACTCGAGGTCGCCTACGGCGTGGTGCTTGACCCGAACGCGGCAGCGGCGCGAGCAGAGCAGGCTCTCGGCGTGCTCGATCTGGCTGATCCTGACCCCAGTCCGCTCATCGTCTTCTGGCTTTACACTCACCCGCCGGTCGAAGACCGGATTCGCTTTGAAAACACCTATCATCCCTGGACTGAGGGCCGGCCGATGGAGTTCGTTCACCCCAAGTCCTGAAAGGAAGCTGGTGTCCATTTTGTCCATTGTCCGAACCGCTCGTCCCTTTTCGCGAACTCCGGCGGCGCTTCCAGCAAACCTGAAATTATCGGTGTCGTTGCTTCTGCCACTGCTCACAACCCTCTCTTGGCCGTTGGCAGTCCGCGGAGCGGCACCGCCCAAGGACTCAAATCTGCGGTTCGAAATCTCATTCTCGGCTTCGGCCAGCTCACATGCGCTCGACGGGCGAGTCCTGCTTATCATCTCAAAGAACCCGCACCCTGAACCGCGCTTCACCATCAACTCAGATTCCGCTTACTCTCAGCAACTCTTCGGTGTTGATGTGAACGGCCTCGCCCCCGGCCAAGACGCTGTTGTAGACGCCTCCGTGCTCGGCTATCCGCTCGACAGCCTCCAGGACCTTCCGACCGGCGACTACAACGTGCAAGCGGTGCTCAATGTCTACGA
>JASHYZ010000116.1 GCA_030042795.1 Terriglobia bacterium
TACAAGATCTCGGGCGTGCCCGTCACCTCGGCCGACGGCAAGCTGGTGGGCATCCTCACCAATCGTGACCTGCGATTTGTACCGCGCACAGACGTCGCCGTCTCTGACGTGATGACCAAGGAAAACCTCATTACGGTCGCTGTGGGTACGACGTTAGACGAGGCAGAGCGCATTCTTCACCAGCATCGCGTGGAGAAGCTTCTGATTGTGGATGACGCCTTCAACCTGAAGGGCCTGATCACGGTGAAGGACATCCAGAAGAAAATCAACTACCCGAATGCCGCCAAGGACGCGCAAGGCCGCCTGCGAGTAGGCGCCGCTGTCGGCGTGACCGGCGACTACTTCGAGCGCGCACAGGAACTGGTGAAGGCGCAAGTGGATGCGCTGGTCATCGACACCGCTCACGGGCACTCTCAGCGCGTGGTTGATGCCGCGCGCAGGCTGCGTAAGGCTTTTCCGGAGGTCGACTTGGTCGCCGGAAACGTGGCCACTTTCGAGGGCGCTTCTGACCTGGCGCAACTGGGTCTTGACGGCATCAAGGTGGGCATCGGTCCGGGTTCCATTTGCACTACGCGGGTCGTAACTGGCGCCGGCGTGCCCCAGATCACCGCCATTTCGGAGTGCGCCCGCGCCGCGCGCCGCGCGGGTATTCCGCTGGTAGCCGATGGAGGCGTGAAGTTTTCCGGAGACGTCACCAAGGCCATCGCAGCCGGCGCCAGCACGGTGATGATCGGAAGCCTGTTTGCCGGAACTGAGGAGAGCCCTGGCGAGACGATCCTTTACCAGGGCCGCAGCTTCAAGAGCTACCGGGGTATGGGTTCAATCGGAGCGATGGCAGCAGGTTCAGACCGCTACTCGCAGGAGCGGGAAGTTTCGAAAATGGTGGCCGAGGGCATCGAGGGCCGGGTGCCGTACAAGGGATCGCTGGCCGACCTGGTGACCCAACTGGTGGGCGGCCTGCGCTCAGGCATGGGCTACTGCGGGTGCGAAAACATTCAGGCGTTACAGCAACGAGGCGGCTTCCTGCGCATCACCAGCGCCGGCCTGCGCGAGAGCCATGTTCATGATGTGATTATCACGAAAGAAGCTCCTAATTACCGTCTTGAATAATCCGAAAAATGTGATTACCGCAGAGAGCCCTGCCGCTGTTTCGATTCGCACCCCAAAAGGCCTGCGGCTCAGCCACCCGAAGTTTCGCTGGTTCATGGTGGCGGCTTGGGCTGGGTTGATTTTCTATCTCTCAACCTCGGGTTTCGGAGTCGGCTTCACCGAGTGGCTTCTGCTCGAAATCCTCCGCCTGCTACACACCACGGTTTCGCCCCACACCTTCGAGGTGCTCCACCACTTGATGCGCAAGGCCGCTCACATGACGGAGTATGCCGTTTTCTGCCTGCTAGTCTACGCGGCCTTCCTTGACGCCGATGACTTCGAGTGGCGTCCTGGCCTCGCGTTGCGTAGCGTCGTCATCGCCGCAGCGTATTCCCTCACCGACGAGTACCACCAGCGTTTTGTGCCGGGCCGCACGTCGTCCATCGTGGATTGTGGAATTGACACCGCCGGGGCGGCGATCGCAACTCTGATTGTATTGGCCTGGGACCGCCGGAAAGCAGTGGTCAGTGGTAAGTGATTAGTTCCTGTCGCGCATTTCCCGAATTACTTGGTCCTCACCCGGCGCTTCGCGCCACCCGCTCCCAGAGGGAGAGGTCGTATACTATAAAAAACGCATTCAGTCATGACACATGATGCAACCCCATAAGGGCACGGCTGAAGCCGCGCCCTTACGCTCTGCACACGACTGAATGCGTTCTTATAGTATGATCTCGGGCAAAAGACCGATTCTGATGGCTAATCACTGACCACCAATCACCAACCCTGACTACTGCCTTGTTACTTCTTCTCCTCGCCGGACTCGGCTTCCGCAGCGGGCGCGGCCTTCTCCGTTTCCTCGGCCGCCTTGCGCCGGCGCTCGGCGCGGCGGGCGCGCTCCTCGGCGCGCTTCTGCAGCACCTCAGTACCCACCAGTTCGAGAACGGCGGTGTCAGCGCCATCACCCCGGCGCCATCCCGTGTGCACGATGCGGGTGTAGCCGCCCGTGCGGGTGGCGTACCGTTTGGCGACGTCGTCGAAGAGTTTCTGGACCGCGGCCGACACCAGGAGATAACTGGCAGCGAGCCGGCGGGCGTGCAGATCGCCGCGCTTGCCGAGAGTAATCATCTGCTCGGCGAGTTCCCGCGCCGCCTTGGCCTTGGCCACTGTGGTCTCGATGCGCTCTTCCAGAATCAGCGAGGTGATCAGATTGCGCAGCAGGGCCCGCCGGTGTTCCGTCTTGCGGCTGAGTTTCCGGCCGTGATTACGATGGCGCATGTTGTCAGCTCCCGGCCTCCGCGTCTGCTTCGGCTTCGGCTTCGACTTCAGGACTGGCGCCGGCGGCCGGCGCGAACGTGTCCGCAGGTTCCTCCACCGGCATGATGGGCGCGCCCCTCTCGTCAAACTTCATGCCGAGACCAAGCCCCATTCCACCCAGGATTTCCTTGATTTCGTTAAGCGACTTCCGGCCGAAGTTCTTGGTCTTCAGCATTTCGGCCTCAGTCTTCTGCACTAGTTCGCGGATAGTGGTGATGTTGGCGTTCTTCAGACAATTGTAAGACCGAACCGAAAGCTCCAGTTCCTCCACAGAGCGATCCAGATTCTCGTTGGGAGCCAAGTGCACCCGCTGGACCGGCGCAGCAGCGACGGTCTCTTCCGTCTCGGGCTCCTCCTCAAAGTTGATGAAGATGGTCATGTGGTCTTTGAGGAGCTTAGCGGCAAGTCCCACCGCGTCGGGCGGTGAAACGGCGCCGTTGGTCCAGACCTCGATGGTCAGCTTGTCGTAATCGGTCATCTGGCCGAGGCGCGCCGCCTCAACCGTGTAATTCACTTTGCGAATGGGCGAATGAACCGAGTCTACCGGAATGTAACCGATGGGCAGGTCTTCATCATAGTTCTTCTCGGCCGAGACGTACCCGCGGCCCACCTTGACCCGCATTTCGATCTCCAGGCGGCCGCCCTCGCTAACCGTGGCGAGGTAGACGTCCTTATCCAGAATTTCGACGTCCGCATCTTCCTGAATCATTCGCGACGTGACCTCGCCCGGCTGATCGACGACGAGGCGCAGGGTCTTCATACCCTCGACGTTCATCTTCAGCGGAACCTGCTTGAGGTTCAGAATAATGTCGGTGGCGTCTTCGACGACGCCTCGAATCAGCGAAAACTCATGCAGCACGCCCTCGATGCGAACGGCCGTGATGGCCGCGCCTTCGATCGAAGAAAGCAGCACCCGGCGAAGCGCGTTTCCTATCGTGGTGCCGAAGCCGCGCTCAAAAGGCTGAGCCTGAAACTTGCCGTACTTGTCGGTCAGCGTGTCTAGATCACTGACGAGCCGCTTGGGCTTCTGAAATCCCTTCCAAAGCATTCCTCATTACCTCCTCAAAATCTGCGCAACCTCGGCTCTGGCGCCTTTGTTCTTACCAGAGGCTTTCAGCTTGCCCCATCGCACTGTCGTAGGGCCGAGGCTTGCTCCCAGCCGAGGCCGGCCCTTGAGCCGACCCTACCCACGGCATCCACCGGGCGTCTACTTCGAATACAACTCCACGATCATCTGCTCCTGAATTGGGAAGTTGACGTCCTCACGCCGCGGAAGCGAAATCATCCGGCCCTTCAACGTGGACCGGTCAAACTCCAGCCAGGCCGGCGTGGAGCGGTTGCCCGCGAGGTCCAGCGCTCGTTCGATCACGGCCAAAGAGCGGCTGCTCTCCTTCACGGCAATCTCATTCCCGGGCGACACCTGAAACGACGGCACAGTAACCTTGCGGCCCGCCACAAACACATGGCCGTGGCGAACAAGCTGCCGGGCCGCGGCGCGCGACGTGGCGAGGCCCAGCCGGTAAACCACGTTATCGATGCGCCGCTCCAGAATCTGGAGGAGGGCTTCTCCGGTTACGCCTTTGCTCGCTGCGGCGCGCTCAAAGTAGCCGCGGAACTGTTCCTCCAGAATGCCGTACAGCCGGCGCACCTTCTGCTTCTCGCGAAGCTGGAGGCCATATCCCACGATTTTGGGCTTCCTGGACTTACCGTGCTGCCCGGGCGGGAAGTTGCGCTTTTCAATGGCGCACTTATCCGTCAGGCAGCGCTGGCCCTTGAGAAAGAGCTTGGTACCCTCGCGCCGGCATAGCCGGCAAACTGCGTCACAATATCTCGCCAAAACTTACCTCCTGACACAAAGGACATTGTCATTCCCGCGAAAGCGGGAATCCAGTTCCTCAATGTCATTCTTCCAAGAGCTCGCGCGATAGATTCCCGCTTTCGCGGGAATGACAGCATTCAAAGGCGGCGTCAGGCCGGACTTCCACGCGAGAGTTTAGACCCTTCGCCGCTTGGGCGGCCGGCAGCCGTTATGCGGAATGGGCGTGACATCCTTGATGAGACGCACGTCAAGCCCAGCCGTCGCCAATGCCCGCACCGCCGATTCGCGCCCGGCTCCGGGTCCCTTCACGCGAACTTCAACCGTGCGCATTCCATGGTCGCGAGCCCCGTTGGCCGCTCGCAAGGCAGCCTGCTGCGCAGCAAAAGGCGTTCCCTTTCGCGAGCCCTTGAAGCCCAGGGAACCGGCGCTTGACCAGCACACCATTCGACCGTCCTGATCGGTAATGCTCACAAGGGTGTTGTTAAAGGTGGCTTGAATATGTACCACGCCGTGCGGAACTATCCGCTTCTCCTTCTTTTTGAACACCTTCTTCTTGCCCGTTGGTTTGGCCGCCGCCTTCGCCATAATCCTCTCACTCCTGCTCTCAATAGCGCGGATTGCTGGATTCCCGCCTGCGCGGGAATGACTGCTCAGGGAAA
>JASHYZ010000117.1 GCA_030042795.1 Terriglobia bacterium
AGGAGATTGAAGCCAACTTTCGGGAAATCTTCCGTCCGCACGCCAAGCCGCTCCCCGGCCTGATGCCATTGATTGAGGAGTGCCGGCGCGCGGCAATTCCCATGGCTGTAGCCTCATCTGCCATGAAGAAGAACGTGGACCTGGTCATGGAGGCTCTCCGGCTCGGGTCTTACTTTCGGGTTGTCGTCGACGGCGACCAGGTATCCCGGCCGAAACCTGATCCTGAGATCTACCTGCTCGCGGCCGAGCAGCTAGGCGTGAATCCTTCGCGTGCGGTGGCTTTCGAGGATTCGTTCGTGGGCATTGAGGCCGTTCACCGTGCCGGAATGAAATGCGTGGCTATCGCCTCTACGTTTCCCTTGGACCAACTGCGGGACGAAACTCAGGCGGATTGGGTAGTGCGAAGCTTTGAAGAGGTGACCCTTGATCGTCTGCGCCGGCTGTTCAGGGCTAGCGACCCTTGTAGCGCACCAGCACCACGGTGATATCATCCGCCTGGGGCGCGAGGCCTGCGAAGTTCTCCACGGCTTCCACGATGCGCGAACAGACATCCGGCACCGGCATTTCAGAGCATCCTTCCAGGAACTCTCTGAGGCGCGCGTCTCCAAAGAAATCGCGGCTGGTGTTCTGAGCCTCGGTAACGCCGTCGGAAAAGATCAGCACTTCATCACCGGGCTGGAGTTGGGTGGATTCCTTCGTGAATGTCACCTCTGGGAACATGCCCAAGGGAAAGTTCGGCGCTCCCAACATTTTCATCTCACCGTTGCGGCGCAGAACCAGCGGCGCCGGATGGGCGGCGTCCACAAAGTCAAACCGCCCCGAAGGGTCAAGCACTCCGTAAAACACCGTGGCGTACATCTCGGCCGGAGTACGCTCACAGAGGAAGTCGTTCACACGCACAAAGAGGTCTTCGAGATCGGGGTCACCTGCGGCAACGGCGTCAAACGCTCCCTGCAGCATCACGGACATCATAGCCGCCGGCAGACCCTTGCCGGAGACATCCGCAACCGTGAGCCCGTAGCGTCCCCCGGGCAGCGGGACCAAATCGTAGTAGTCTCCTCCGACGGTGCGGCAGGGCAGAGTCAAGGCGTGAAACTCAAAATGGTCCGTCTGCGGCAGCGAGCGGGGCAACAGACTCTGCTGGATGCCCGAGGCCAGCGTCATTTCGTGCTGGGCGCGCTCCTGCTCGCGCGCGCGGCGGAACAAGCGGGCATTTTCGATGACCGTGGCCCCTTCGACGGCGAGCGTCTGAAGCACCTCGCGATCGAGCCCCGTCACCGAAGCCGCCTGCAGCCGCGCTTCGAGGTATAGCACGCCCATAAGCTGCGGTAGCATTTGCCGGATGGTTTCGCCACTCGAGTCAGCCACGGGCAGCTTTTGCAGGGGCAAAGCCAGCACGCCCCGCGCCCGCGCGGGCAGCACGCCCGTCTCCTGCGGCGCGCGTCCCGCTAAGACATCCTCCAGCACAATCTCTTCTTGCCGCAGGCGCGCCACACGGTCCACCACTGCCTGGGAGTAAGTGATGCCCTCGAGAGGCAGAAAAGCTCCTCCGCTGCTCCGGGCCAGGCGCAACCGCAACTCGCCTTCCTCCGTGGTGAGGAAAAGCAAGCCGCGTTCGGCCTCGGTCAACCGGATGGCAGAGTCCAACACCGTGGTGAGCACTTCCTCAAGGGCGGGGGCGCGATGCAGAACGTGCGCCACGCGTAAAAGAAGCCCGAGGTGATGGAGTTGAGGGTCTCGCGCGTCGGAAGCCTTGCCGATCTCCTCCAGTAAGTTCGGAAGCACCGGCTCTTCCAGAACGAACGTCAGCCGGTAAGCGTCCGAGATGCCCAAACTGATGTTGTCACCGGACTTGAGCACCCTGGAATCGACGCGTTCACCGTTCACAAACGTTCCGTGGCGGCTGCGCACGTCCTCAACCACATAGGCGTCCCCTTCGCGCAGAATGCGGGCGTGCTGGCGCGAGATGCGGTTATCCAGCAGCACCAAGTCATTGTCGCCCTGACGTCCCAAACTGAAGGGCGCGCGCGCGATCTCCACTTCGCGTTCGTTACCAGTGGTGTCGCGGACGATAAGACGGGCAACAATGCCAGGCATAATGGGGTACCGTGGATTGGGCCTGATAGTATAGCAGAGCGCCATGGGCCTCAACATCTTACCGAGTTAAATGTTACTTCAAGAACAAGGGGATTCCCGGTTTTTAGCGGTTAGAGGGCAGTGGGCCGTGAGCTTGCTCCGGCAAGCGCTGGACCAGTGTTATCTGGCGGAGGGCGCACGGCGGAAAGCCGGTTAAGAGAAGCCCAGTGGGTCAGGCCCAGACGGGGCAGGTTTGACAGAGGACGGAAAAGGAGGAGTTCAATTTGAGTGATTATGTTAATAGGCTAGTACATCAAGGGTCCCTTGCTATGCGTCCCCGGGCGGCTGGGCTAGATCGCGGGTGCCGTTCGAATGCAGCAAGCCGCCCGGCCCGATCAAGCTAAGCCATTGTGCATCATTGATGCTTATACTGTGTCTGTATTGTAGATGTCAAGAGCTGAATAGCCTCTGAAGCAATCTACTAACTCATGTTGTTTCATAAACATCGTGGCCTACCGAGCTAAGTGCCTTTGTTTACATACACATCGTGGGTTCCCAAAATCGATCCTTTATTATCAATAAGATCGTGGGTTCTTCCTTCGTTTCGCGATTTTTTTGCAAGCGCTTTCCCGCTCGAAGCTCTTGGCGGCAGTTCGCGAGTCGTACCTGGAAATCCCGTGATCCATCCATGGTTTGAAAGGCCAAGCTATGCGGGGATGTGGCACGGGCATCCCGTTCGCTTCGCTCAGGGCTGGCCTGCCCGTGATTTGGCTCTCGCCGCAACCGGCGCGGGTGCGTTGCGTTTCGACACTACTCGTCAAAGGTGATTGATTACCGAAATGCCGATCGGATAGTAACAGGAGCATACAAGTCCAATTTCGATTACTCATTTCTATATACCTCCGCGATACAGATGTCAAGTAAAATCTGGAGCGAATCTGGCACACACGCTCATTCATCGCCAAGTCCCAGTAAGCCCAGAACCGCGGTGCGAAGCCGTTCGACCCACAAGCCTTCGGCGGCATCGTTCCGCCAGGCGAAGACATCGGCGCATTCGCTCGCACTTCGAGCTGCCCGGCCTGGTTCTGATCTCTGAAGCCCGAAGTGACCTTCCTAGTGTGACTAGGCACAGAAGTCGCTGAGAACTTCGGTTTGGTTGCGGCCCAAGGCTGCGCTGGGCTATGCTAATCTC
>JASHYZ010000013.1 GCA_030042795.1 Terriglobia bacterium
GGCTAACCCAAGCTCCACTCCGATAGGTCCCGGCACACCCGCGAATACGGCCACGTTCGTGGGGCCCGTTTTGTCTTTAACCAAGGATTCCGCGGGTAACGTCACCGGATTCGTGATGTTTCTGAGGGACTTCCAGCCTCCGGTTGCGGGCCTGGACCTTGATTCTGCCTTCATGGTGACTCTGTCGCCTCAGACGATCTACGCGAGCTCGCCGCCGCCCATTTACACCGCTGCGAGTCCCATGACGCCTCAGGGCCCTAACTTTGCCGCTTTGCCTTTCGGGGTACCGCAGCTCGCCGTCGGCGAAGACGTTGTG
Organism: Terriglobia bacterium; assembly: GCA_030042795.1. The sequence goes on from JASHYZ010000013.1 coordinate 317, forward strand.
GTGACTGGGGTTTACAAGACCGCGCCGACTGGCAGCACAAACCTGCTGACCACGGTGACCGCCGCCGAGATAGACGTGCGGCTGCAGACCCAGGAGGGCAACCTGGTGGCGCTGCTGGCCTCGGAGCCGGATAATCGCACAGGGGCCTTCACCCTTTACCCGTGTTCGAGTTTAATGCAGCTCAACAATGCCTCCGCGATTCCGATCTACGTCTTCACCAGCCCGGCGACGACCTTTGTGAACACTGGGGGCCTCACGGGTCTTCTGCAGCAACCGCGCACGCTGGTGAAAGGTCTGCTTTTCTATGAGCCCGCAAGCGTCACTATCAACGGCGTCGCGACGCCGCCCGGAACATTAGTGATGCTGGCGAAACAGGTGACGCAGCTCATCTCCTGAGGCAGGGAAGGAACGATGGATGACGCTCGGATGCCACGCGGTCTCGGCTTGGCGAGGGTTCAAATAACCGGAAGCCTGCGGGCCCCGCGCTTCCGAATCCGGTGTTCCGGCATGTCGCCCGGCAGGTGAGTGAAATCGAGGTCCTTGCGGAGCTGCTGCTTGCTGATGTAGATGATTTGCCCGGTGTGAAAGGCGAAGTGCTCCACCACGTGGAAGACCGCATTCAAACCAGTGACCCGGAGCCCTTGGATCGCATAAATCCGGGCCAATTCGATGGCGGAAAGACGGCGCAGCACCCGGCAGGCGTCTTGAACGCTTGCCTTCAGTAGTTTCATCAAGTCCGGGCCCGGCAACGGCCCGCACGCGCTGAATTCCTCGTCCCGCCGGCGAACGTCCGGCGCTCCGCCGAGGCAGGAAACAATCCACTGGCGAACGTTTCCGGCAAGGTGAAGGACCAGGTTGCCGGCGCTGTTGGAAGCGGGGTTGGGCCTCCACCAGATCTGCTCCGGGGTGAGCAGTTCGAAACATCGCTCAATACGAGGCAAATGATGCCGGTGCAGCGAGTGCTCCGCAAGTTTCAAGAAGGGTTGCCAGGGATTCGGTAAAAGGGCGTTTTTCATCACTCCTCTGGCCTATCTAAGTAATTGCTACGGACTTCCAGCCTTCTCTCCTGCCGACAAGAACATCACGGCAACCGGGCGCAGGCGCTTCGGAGAGCTCAACGCTTGCCCTTGCTGCTGGCACGGATCTCAGCGATCAGTGAATCGCACCACGCCGCTTGTTCCCAGTACGTCAGCCAAAGGTAAAACGTGGCGTAACTGCGCCAGCCATCCCAAGCCTTGGCGATCTTCTCCACGCGCGCAAGTGTGGGCTTTTGGCGCAATCCGTAGAAACGCTGGATGACCTTCTGCAGACCCACGTCGGCGGCAGGCAGGCAATCGAGGTGGCCCAGCGCTCGCAAGCCCACGTAGTGCGCCGTCCAAGGGCCTACGCCTTTTTCCCGCAGCAACCGCTCGGCGGCCTGCGATGGCTCCACGTGGCGCAAGGCCTCAAGATCGAGGCGTCCGTCAAGCACGGCTCGCGAGAGCGCGATGATGTAGCGGGCTTTCGGTCCCGAGATCTGCAAGACACGAAGATCGCCGTGCGTGGCCAGCGCAAGGCGCACCGGCTCCGGAAAGGTGCGGTAAGTGCTTCCTTCGAATTCGATCGCCAGGCCGTAAGCTCCAATCAGCGCCTTCTTCACCTGATGCGCGAAGGTGAGATTAACCTGCTGTTCGAGGATGGCGCAGATGAGCGTTTCGTAAACCGCCGGAGCCTGCGGGATGCGTATACCGCGGAAATGCCGTACGAGCCGGGAAAGCACGCGATCCGAGGCGGCGAGGCGATAGAACGGGGTGAGATCGAGATGCGTGGAGAACTGGCGCTGCACGAGTTCCGCCAACGCGCGCTCCGTGCCTTCGCCGCGCGGCCCGGCGAGAACCCGAAGATCCAGAGCAGCGCCTTCCGGTGCGGGGCGTGCGCTCCGGCTCGTCTTCGTGGAAGAGTGCTTGACCTCGCGCACAGCATAAAGGACGGGTTGGCCATTGAGATCCGCGGCCCGCCGATACTCGCCGCTTTGGAAGTGGTCGAGGAGAGGCTCAAACAATCGCCCATTGAGCAAAGCCGGCGGGCTCAGCACAAAGCGAAGCGTGCGCTCGAAATCGAAGGGCTCACGCGCTGTGATTTGCATAGGAGAAGGTGCGCGCTACAGTTGCTTCCGGGGATTCTGACTCCGCTTGGGAATGGCAGCCTTCCAAGAAGCGCGGGCAAAGCCTGTAAGCCGAATTCTGTGACCGCCCGAAGGCGGCCGGCGATCATTCATCTAGCCTCGATCTTGCGACCGAGGTCGA
>JASHYZ010000118.1 GCA_030042795.1 Terriglobia bacterium
CTTCTCGCTCCAGATGTTCAGGTCGTACCCGCCCCGCTGCCAGACACGGTGATGCGCGTGGTGATGCACGGTCGGCGGCAGCTCGAAGCGCTTCAGCATTTTCTGGCACCAAGGCAAGCTGAGGTTCCCACGCAGATTGCGCAGAATGAAATTGGCCGCCCGTTCCGACAACTTCTGCATGATCTGGGAAGGATTCGTGATTTCGCAGGGCCAGATCATAAGGTGGCAGTGCTCGGGCATCATCACGTAGCCAATGATTTTTGGGTTCTGCGTAGGAATCTGGCAGAGACCACATTTTAAGCCGCCTTTCGGATAGTGATGAATTCAGTCTTAGTCATCGCCATGCGTTGTGCCTTCAGTAGTAGATAGCGCAGATTGCGGTAGCCACGACCCCGCCGCAGGAGAGCCTTGAGATTGCCGTTGATGGCTTCGACGATTCCAGGGGCACCTTGGTCCGGCAGTAGTTCAGAATCCCTCCAGATGATCCAGCAACATCCTGGCAAGTTTCTCGAAGGGTTTCAGGCGTTGCCACCGAAGTTGATCGATCCAACTCTGGAGGTATTTCAGCATCGCCCCTTCGTAACGGTAGTTCCACAATCGGTCCAGGCTTTCTTTGAGCAGGTAGGCCTTCATCACTCTTCGGTTCAAGCTGAAGAGTTGGTTGAGTTGTTGCTTCTGCCCAGACTCCAGATTTACCCACCGGCTCAGTAACAACCAACGCTTCCCCTTCACCAACTCCCGTTTGTGGCCACCTCGGCGAAAGAACTCCGCCCGCCGCACTTCGTCGATGGCAGCATTGGCGTGTTGCAGGACGTGAAACTTGTCATACACCAGCTAGGTAGCGCAGACGTCGCCTTCACGTCTGCGGCTTTTCTGACCCAACACCGAAATACCGCGGACCCAACCACGGGGTCCGCACTGCAAGGACGTAGTTTCTTGTTTTTTTAGCAAGCTTTTTTCGAGTAGTTCTTCGGAGCCTCATAAACACAGGGTTTCTACACATAGATTGTCTACCAGAGAGCTTGTGGCGTTTCGTTGTTTTGGTTGCGGCTCCGCCGCGCTGGGCTACCTCGCTCAGTACGGAAGCCGGGCAGCCACGGTCAATATTTTCTGACCGTGGGTTCTTTCGATCGGTAAAAGCCCACGGTTGGGAAAGCGCCAACCGTGACTACCATCTCGCAGACGCAAATGAACTCGGGACTGTACGCCTCACCAACGGTGCTTTCCACCCGAATGACCGTGGGAGGAGTGGGATGACGCATGCGACTTGAAGTGCGGAGCCGAAAAGTGAGGCTGCTTGGGCATGCGCGGCGCTTTTTGCGATCGGCCTTGGGCGCCAGAGCGTTCGGGCCAGAAGCTGCGCCGCGAATTCATTCCTGAATCCGAACCTCGGAACGGGTGTTCCCATGAACGACCTGAGGGCTCGGCAGCCCGGGACGCTGATCGCGCTCTGCTGTCGTAGGAGTCTGAGAAACTGCGATTGTTCGCGTTTGACCCCCAATGCGCAAACGGCGCGCGATAGTTTGCCGAACGGGTGTAGTTTTCTGAACGCGCAGAGTAGGAGTTATTGGCGAACCTGTTTGACGCTTGCGGCCCGTGATTATCCCTCCACGATGGTCGCGCGAATTGGGGGGGAGCTGGGCGCGGTTCCCTTTCGAACCTTTGCCAGTTGCCACTGCCCGCAGCCCAGTTGTGCGCCTGGAAGCCTCCGCCACCGGGTCTCTGGGGCGCAAAGGCCGATCCTGACCGCGCGCCCGAGGACATCTGCGGCCCGCGGCCGAACATTCGCCATCCGCCACCGTTCCCTGCGTAGGGGGCGCCTGCGCGGAAGCCGCCGTTGTGCACCCAAAGGGTGGAGCCACCGCGGCCGCCACCGCCATTTCGAAATCCGAAATTGCTAAAAAAGGAATTGTTGACGAACAATGCGTGGGCCAGCCAGCTTAGCCCCCAGCCCCAACCACTCGGTCCAAGCAATCCGGGAAACCCGGCAAACAACGAGGCGAGATTAATGGCTGAGCCGAGGAGTGACGCGAAGGCGCTTCCCACATAGGCAAGCGGCGGATAGGCCCCTACCGCCGGAGGGCCCCATACTGCGTAAGGATCGTAAGCCGGCACGTACATCACCTGCGGATCAACAGGCTGGATTTCAATCGCGCTCTGGCCATTCTGAAACTCGGTATTGACGGCAAGCTGGGGCGTACTCGCAAGCTGGCCACTGTTCCTTGCCTGAGCGCGCAGGTTCTGAATGGCATTCATGACGTCTGTGGGCTGCGCGAGAAACGCCTGGCCCAGGGCCGTCGTCCATTGCATGTTACTCGTGAGTAGCGCCATCACGCTGGGGAATGCAACCAGGGCCTGAACGCTTGGGTCCCAATTCTGTTGCTTGGCCGCGTCCATCAGTTGCGGGCCTTCCAGATTGCCGTTTTGTTGAAGCCAGTCTTCGGCCTCTTCCAACTCCTGCGGATAAGTTGAAACCACAAGAACCTGGCTAAGCAGCGCGTCAGGATAAAGAGCAATGGGGGCCACAAGATTATTTAACTGATCTGGTGGCAGGAGCGGTTGGCCCTGTTCCGATGAGGTGTCCGGGCCGTTGTAAGAGGGTTCTTGAGCCAACAGTAGAGAGCCCAAACTCAGAACCAACAGGACCGATAGAGCAGCTATTGTCTTGTTGCCGGCCTTTCTAAAAGCAGCGTATGTCATAATCACCCCCAAGCAACCCGCTCAGAGTCCGCACAACGTGAAGGCACGAGTGCTTCCAAAATCAAAAGATTGGCAACAAGAAGGTTAGGCCATCAATGCCCATCCACAGGTCCGAATCCGCGCCTTGATTGCACGGTTTCGCATGGCGGATCACACGACATGGGGTCCTAACTAAAATGTTAGCCAGCGAGGTAGCCCGGACCGTGCAGTTCAAAGGTCCGCGGCTTTTCGTAAGACCTGGAAGAAATATCGCGGACTTCAAACAGCCGGGTAGTGGGTTCTTTTTGATGGGTAAAAGCCCACGGTTGGGAAAGCGCCAACCGTGGCACCAGCTCGCCAAACTTCCAGCGCCGCCTGCGCATGCGCGAAGTGATTCAGAAGCTCCCCAAAGCCGACCCGATTATGGAGTGCTCGACTGGTCTTCGGGGTGGCACAACGCGACGTACCCAGCAGTGCACCGGAGTATCCGCATGTTGCCTCAGTCAAAAAAGTCACGATCCTCATCACGCAGGCGCGCTTTAGCCTTTTGGACATTGAATCTGACGCCCAGACCGGGCGTGTCCCAGACGTCGATGAAACCTTTCTTCATAATGGGATCGGGCAGGCCCTCGACAATCTCACTCCACCATTCCGGCTGGGCGATCGGATACTCGAAGGCAATGTAGTTCTGCGGCAGGGCGGCGGCCATCTGCACATGCGCGGCGAGCCCGATCAGCCCGTCGAAAACCCCGTGGGGAGCCACCAGGATGCCGTGCAGGTCGGCGTATTCCGCGATCCACTTCAACTCGGCGATTCCACCCACATCCTCCGGGTCGGGGCCGATCACATTCACCGCCTGGTTTTCAATCAGATCCTTGAAGTTCTCCCGCAGGTAAATCTCTTCCCCGGTATGAATGGGGGTGGAAGTTGCCTGGGTGAGTTCCTTGAACAGTTGGGCGTTCGGATAGGTCGAGTAGTCGCCGGTGAGCGTGTCTTCAATCCAAGCCAGGTGAAGTGGCTCCATGGCCCTCGCGAACGTTATGGCGTCCTTGAGTGTCCAGCCAGGTCCGCAATCCAGGGCCAGTCCCACTTCGTCGCCCAAGACCTTCTTCATGGCTTCGGCGCAGGCGATGATCTGTTCCATGCCGCGCTCGGTCAGCAGACCTCGATCCGGGTGCCCGGGTCCTGACCGCCCCGGAGAATCGTACCAGCCGTCGGGCACCGCTTTGATCATCGCCGGATTATGAAAGCCCACCGCCTGTTTGATCAGGGTGAAACCTTCCTTGGATTCCTTGATCTTCTGCGTGTTCTCGGCATAATCCGCGGGCGTTTGGCCGTGCATGGGAAAACGCACGGCGCCATCGTAGGCACGAACCCGGTCGCGAATCTTTCCCCCCAGCAGCTTATAAACCGGCACGCCGGCGACCTGCCCGGCGATGTCCCACAGAGCGATCTCGATGGCGCTTACCGCCGCACCCCAGGGCTTGAAGGCGCCCATACGGCGGATTTTGAGCATGACGCGCTGGACGTCAGTTGGGTCCTCACCCAGAAGATACTGCTTATAAAACAGCACCATCGGTTTCAGGTAATTCTTGACGGATTCAGCCTCACCATACCCGGAGATACCCTGGTCAGTAACCACTCGAACCACCGGATTCTGCCCGATGATGGCACATTTAAGGTCGGTGATCTTGATGGAGACACGCCCCGTCCGCGTTTCGGGAAGCGACACAGTGCCGCCCTGTCGAGCCGACAACGACGTGGCGGCGACGACCGCCGAAAGCGATCCGATAAATTCTCTTCGCGTCACACTGGCCATTTGTTGCTCCCGTTGAAAGCTATCACGATGCGACTCATCATCCCGCACAGGAAGCAAATCAAATACTGTAGGCCGGAGAGAAGATAAGTCAGCCCAGAACCGGATTTTCCGAAGCATCATCAGTCGCTGTAGATGCCGCTAGATTCCCAAGGCCTGCGGGAAGCGAGCCAGCTCATCCGGGGTCGAATCGTTAGGAACGGAGCATCCCGGAGCCGCAATGTACTTGGCGCCGGCCTGCTCCCGCGCTTCGGTCCACTGTCGGCGGATATCCGAAGTGGTCAGTTTTCGATAATCGATCTCGTCCACTCCTCCCAAAAT
>JASHYZ010000119.1 GCA_030042795.1 Terriglobia bacterium
GACTTGAGGTCACCCCGGTACTTCGTGATGCGGTCTTTCAGCTTCGAATCACTGTCCCTGGGCGAACTCTGATCGGCGGGCGCACCGGCAGCCGGGCCGGCCTTGTCATAGCACGCGATGGCGTCATTCAGTGAACTGAGGGCGAACGTCAGCTTGTTCAGGCAGCTTTTCTGGTGGAATTTAGCCTCAAAGTCAGCCTGGCTTTCCTTCTTCACCGTGTCGACCATGTCCGCCGCGGCTTTGACTTCCCCGTCGGCCATTGCTTGATCGTCCTGACAACTCTGAGCGGCCAGTTGCGGCACGCGTGTGATGAACGCGACGCTGAACAGACCAGCGATTACGGTGACTCTCATCGAGTTCATGGCTGTTCCTCCGCATGTTTCTTGCCAGCATCTCATATCACAAGTATGCGTAGATGACAACTGTTGAAGCTTAATTTTGACGCTCCCGTACGCTCACCCCACCCGTCCTCCGATTCTGCGAACTATCGGAGGGCAGCGGGTTAGTGGGAGGGGGACGGCATGATCGAACGTCTGCTGCCTACGCTGACATGGAGCGAAATCCGGCAATCAAACCTGCGCGCGCGTTACGAGGCTGAATTAGGCTAGAATGGAGCTGCTGTTTGAATGGCTTGTGAGGGGCACAGGAAGCTAACAGGCGTAGTACCGCTGATCCTTAATACTAACTCTAAAGGTGGAGTATCCGGGCCATTGGCGCCGTCGAGTGCAGGGGTGCCCTTCAGTGGAAGAGACAAGAGCCGAGGGGGGGACTATGTCAATCAGGAACGTAATGCAACCCGCTGTTGGAACGTTGCTCGCGATAATGGTGTTGTGGTGCACGCCGGTGTTTTCGGCCCAGATGTGGATCCAGCAGGGACCGCTCTCCAGGGCGCTATCGAGCGCAGTCTTCGATCCAACAACCAGTGAAATGATTGTCTTCGGTGGTTTAACAGTTAGCGGCCCGGCGAATGACGTTTGGCAGTCGACGCTGTCAGCCAGTTCCAAACCGGACCTGACTTGGACTCAACCCAGCATTAAGGGACTCGTGCCGTCGGCGCGTTACGGTCACGGGGTCGTTTATGATTCGAATCAAAAGGTGATGACGCTCTTCGGAGGCAACAGCGGATCGGGCTGTCTGAGCGATACCTGGACGCTCAGCGGCGCGAACGGTTCGAGTCCGGCGTGGAGCCAGGTGGCTTCCAGCGGACCGTCCGCCCGGCAAGGGCCCGCCGCCGCTTACGATTCAGGAAGTCGAACCATGATGCTCTTTGGCGGCTCGGACTGTAACGGAGGTTTTCTGAACGACATTTGGGTGCTCAGGGCTGGCGTGTGGACCGAGCTTGCTCCTGGAGGCCCCTTGCCGGAGGCTCGGGAGGGCTCCACGGCAGTCTATGACTCGGAGCACAACACTTTGATTCTCTTCGGAGGCGATAACGGTGTGCAGTTCTTCGGAGACGTGTGGACTCTCAGCAACGCCAACGGCACCGGTGGCAAACCGGTCTGGACGATGTTAACGATTTCGGGAGATGTTCCGGCAGCCCGCTCCGGCCATGGCGCGGTCTACTCAAGCTCAGGCACCATGTACGTGTTTGGAGGGACAAGCACCTCGAATCCTGCCACGGGTGCGCTCAATGATACGTGGACGCTGACGGGAGTTTTTTCCGAGTCGCCGGTGTGGACGGAGCTGGTGGTGGCTGGACAACCTTTGCCTCGCGCTTACGGAACGCTGGTGCTCAGACAATCCACCAACGAGATTTTTGCGTTTGGCGGGTACGTGTCTGTCAATGAGACTTCCTACCTTGATGATCACATCTTCGTGCTGTCTCTCAACTCGCCGCCCACCTGGACTCACAAAGGCATACGCTCACGCTACGGCCACACTGCCGTGTTTGATCCTAGCACACAGAGGAAGATCGTGTTCGGCGGGCAACATACGAAAACATACGGAAATTTGAATGACACTTTCACTGGGACAGAGACGCCGGGGTCTGCGAATCTAGTCTGGACGGGTGAGTCTCCGAGTGGACCTCTGCCCCCTGCTCGCTGGGGACACGTAGCAGCTTATAATCCAGCGAGCAACGTCATGACAGTTTTTGGCGGCGGCACGGGGTTGACCAGCTACGGTCCCTGTCTGAATGATCTCTGGCTGCTCTTGAACGCTAACAACACCCAGCAGCCGAAGTGGTCAGAGGCTGTCGTCCCCTCGCCTCCGCCGGCGCGAGCGGGACATGGAGCTGGTTACAATTCCAGCACGAATACCTTGATTGTGTTTGGCGGAACAGACTGCAATGGCGGCTACCTTAACGATGTGTGGGTGCTTAGTAACCCGGACGGCGCTGGGCCTATGGTGTGGACGCAGTTGCACCCGGCCGGCTCGCCTCCGGCCGCCAGGGAGAATGCCGGAGTCGCGTACGACTTAACCCAAAATGAGCTGATTGTGTTTGGCGGAGATTCTGGCGAGACAAAGTATAACGACCTCTGGATCCTCACGAATGCCAACGGGCAGGCGGGAACCCCGGCTTGGTTAATGCTAAGGCCGAGTGGAACTCCTCCGCCTGTTCTCACCAAGCCCGCTGTTGTGTATGAGTCGAGCACCGATAACCTGTTAGTCTGTACTGGTTTGGGAGTCACAGAGGCAGTAGGAGGCTGCTGGGAGGTTTCAGGCGCGAGCGAGAAGAGTACGCAAGTGTGGTCACAGCTCGTGACGACAGGAATTCAGGTTCCTGCGCGCTATGGCGCTACAACTTTCGTCGGTGGGGAGAACATTGTTCTCTTTGGCGGCCACCTAAACGATGGTGAAGGGTTCTCACCTTCTGACGATCACAGTTATATGCTGGTGAGACAGAATGATGAGGAAAGGTCATGGCTGTTTGGTTACTCGGCCACTGAGTGCGTCGTGTCCGGGAACTGAAGACACAAAACGTTACGAACAGACCCAGCATCATGCTGAAAACAAAGATTCGTGATTTTGGAACCCAGCATCTTGTTGAAAGCTAGGTGTTTTGTCGGTGACAACCCAGTATCTTATTGATTGGTAGGCAGTTACTATTTGAGGCGGGCGCCTGCAGTTGTGTCTTAGCCAAAGCCGCAGTACCGTTTCAGCAATTACGGCGATGCTCCGCATGATATTGACAACCAGACCATATATACTCTTCCCAGCCTGGCGTGGCCTTTGGCCGCAACCAAAAGAACAACTCACCACAGAGATCACTGAGGTTTTCTCCGTGTTCTCTGTGCCCTCTGTGGTGCGCTTTTCTTGCGGGTCGAGAAGTCGATTTCTAAGCCGAAGCCGTCTTGCAAATTCTTCGCGGCACAAGAAGAAATTGGACGTTAGTAACACGGGGGAAGGTGGGCCGTTTCTCCTTGTGCGTCAAACATCTCTTTATGACTTATTTTAGTTGTCCTTCAGAGAAAACCCTCCGAATTGCCGCCATTTTGTTGATCATGGGCTCGCTGCCCTTGAGAGCGCAGACCAAACACCCAATCACGTTCGATGACCTCATGAGAGTTCATCGCATTGATGATCCGCAGGTATCTCCGGACGGGCGCTTGGTTGTATTTACAGTGGCCGATGCCGATGTAGAAGCCAACAAGATGGTGAGCCACCTGTGGCTGACAGCCCTCGCCGGTGGGGAGCCGCGGCAGATCACAGAGGGTAGCGGGTCGGATGCTCGGCCACGGTGGTCGCCCGACGGCCGCGAGATCGCCTTCATCTCAACGCGCGGCGGCTTGCCCCAAATCTGGCTGCTTCCACTCAACGGTGGGGAAGCCCGG
>JASHYZ010000014.1 GCA_030042795.1 Terriglobia bacterium
GCCATCGGCCGGATGGCGATGGCGTCATTGTGGATCACGGCCCGTTTTTCGATGACGCCCACGCCCAGAATGGCCACTTGCGGCTGATTGATGATCGGCGTGCCGAACAGGCTGCCGAACACGCCGGGATTGGTGATGGTGAAGGTGCCGCCTTGGACCTCGTCAACGTTAAGTCTTTTCGAGCGTGCACGCTCGGCAAGGTCAGTTATCGCGCGCGCCACACCAAGGAAGTTCTTCTCATCCGCATGTTTCACCACCGGAACAATCAGTCCGGTCTCGAGCGCCACGGCGACGCCGATGTTCACGTCCCGCTTGTAGACAATCTTGTCGCCTTCCACCGAGGCATTGAAGATGGGGAACTGCTTGATGGCCTCCACCGCGGCTCGCACAAAGAAGGGCGTAAAGGTAAGCTTCAAGCCATTGCGCCGCTCGAATTCCGCTGCTTGCTGCGCGCGGGTATCAAACACGCGCGTCATCTCCACTTCGAACACGGTGGTGACGTGGGCCGAAGTGCGCCGGCTCAAAACCATGTGCTCCGCAATCTGCTTGCGAATGGGGGTCATCGGCACCGCTTGGGTGGGCCCGGTGAAGACTATTTGCGGCGCCACGGCGGCCGAAGCAGGAGCGCCGGCAGACGCAAGCACAGCGGAAGTCGCAACCGGCGCGGCCGTCACGGGCGCCTGATCTCCAACGGCTGCGGGCTGTGCAGTCAGGTAAGCCAAAATGTCTTTTTTGCTGATGCGGCCGCCCAGACCGGTGCCTTTCACCCGTGACAGATCAACGTGGTTCTCCTTTGCCAAGCGGCGCACTAACGGCGAAGAGCGCACATTTTGCTGGGCCGTCGCACCAGGCGGCTCTGCGACGGCCTCAGATGCAGGCGGACGAGAAGACCCACCGGATAAAGGCGTCACAGAGCCGTCTGGGCCTGAGACCAGAGCCGGAGGCGCAATCGTCCCGACAAGAGCGGCCTCTGGGGGCGCCGCTTCGCGCTGCACTTCGCCGCTGTCCGCTTGAACTGCCTGCCCCCCGCCGTCAATCTCCGCAACCACAACGTTAACCTCAACCGTCTGGTTCTCCGTCACCAGGATTTTCGTGAGAATGCCCGCGGCCGGCGAAGGGATCTCCGCGTCAACCTTGTCCGTAGAAATCTCAAATAAAGGCTCGTCGCGTTCTACGCGCTCTCCAACCTTCTTCAGCCACTTGGTGACAGTTCCTTCGGCAATGCTTTCCCCCATTTGGGGCATGATGACGTTAGTGGGCATGCTTGCGTCTCCAGGCCAGAAAAGTGGCAAGTGACAAGTGGCGAGTGGCAAGTCTGAGGTGCCGAGTGTTCACTCTTTCACCTCAAGCTTTCGACGAAGCGAATCGAGCATTTTACTTAGCTCAGTAGTGAGGTTCATGACTCGTTGGGTCTGCGCCAGTGTGCAGTAGCCTAACTCGACGCTCAAGACAAGCTGCGTTTCCAGCTCCGCGACCGAACCTTCTGAGTGGGAAAGAAACTGGATGAATTCCTTGCGCGTATGGCGACATTGACCTTCTGCAATGTTGGAAGGGACCGAAACTGCCGCACGGCGCATCTGGGAAACGAGTCCGAACTTCTCTGTATCAGGAAACGTCTGGGTTAAACGGTAGATTTCCTTAACCAACGTGATGCCCTTCTGCCAGACAAGTAAATCCTTGTAGCTCTTTACAGCTTTGCCGCGTGGTACTTTCTGACCCATTTCTGCCATCAACCGGTTACTGGTAAGCATTTGAGTCGTCAAGTCTCGATGGGGCTCTTGCCACTTGCCACGAACCACTTGCCACTTGCTTCAATAGGCTGCCAACTTCCTTGCCGCCTCTGCTACCTTGGCCGCATTCGGAAGGAAGTATTCCTCAAGCGGAGGAGAAAAGGGAACCGGCGTATCTGGGGCCGTTACCCGCACAATCGGTCCATCGAGGTCGTCGAAGGCCTTCTCGGCAATAACGGCGGCCAGCTCACCGGCGAAGCCGCCGATGCGCGTGTCCTCGTGCAGCAGGATGACCTTGTTGCATTTTCGCACGCTCGCCAGCACCGCGTCTTCGTCAAAAGGAAGCAAAGACCTAAGATCGATCACCTCCAACGAAATGCTCTCCTTCGCAAGTTCCTGCGCTGCTTCTAGCGCCGTCCAAACCATAGCGCCGTATGTAATCACCGAAATGTCTGAACCTTCACGCGCCACCCGAGCTTTGCCGATCGGAACCACGTAATCTTCTTCGGGCGCTTCGTCCTTAATCCGCCTGTAGAGAAACTTGTGCTCGTAAAAGATCACAGGATTGTTGTCGCGAATCGCTGCCTTGATCAGACCCTTGGCGTCGTAGGCGGTGGCCGGCACCACCACTTTAAGTCCCGGTGTATGCACGAACCACATTTCGTTGGATTGCGAATGATAGGGCCCGCCGTGAACGCCAGCGCCCGAGGGACCGCGAATCACGATCGGCACCGCCGGCCCCCAACGGTAGTGAATCTTGGCGGCCATGTTCACGATCTGATCGAAGCCGCAGGCGATGAAGTCCATAAACTGCATCTCCACCACCGGCCGCATTCCCATCAGAGCCGCGCCCACTGCCGCGCCTACGATGGCAGACTCGGAAATCGGGGTATCGATGACGCGCTCGGCGCCAAACTTCTCCAGCATGCCTTGAGTCACCTTGAAGGCGCCGCCATAGACACCGATATCCTCACCCATCAGGAACACCGACGGGTCACGTTCCATCTCTTCCCAAATGCCTTGGCGGATCGCCTCCAAGTGCGTCAACACCGGCATTAGATTACCCTCGACTGTTACCCCTAACTCACTGTTCGTCGTTCGTTGCTGCGCCGCCCACCACGGACTAAACTACGGACAACGAACTACGGACGTCTTCCACCAGCATTTATCCTCGCAGTACATTCCTTCGACCGCTTCAGCACCCGCGGGCATTGGGCTTGATTCGGCGAAGGCCACAGCCTCGTCAATCTCACGCGTGATGCGCTCATCCAGTGGGTGAACGGCCTCTGCACTGATCGTCCCATCCGCAAGGAGCAGTTCTTCGAAGCGTGCCACCGGATCGTTCTTGGCTGCCGCTTCGAAGAGTTCTTTGGGGACGTACTCAGCGGCGTCATGAGCGGAATGCCCCGTCATGCGAAACGTCTTGCACTCGATGAACGTCGGACCCTCGCCCGCCCTGGCGCGTTCAATGGCTGCACGGACCGTCTCGTAGACCGCGAGCACGTCATTACCGTCGGTGGTCACGCCGGGCATGCCATAGGCCAGGCCGCGCACTGAAAGGTCCTTCACCGCATACTGCTGACGGGTGGGCGTCGAATACGCATAGGCGTTGTTGTTACAGATGAAGATGACCGGCAGCTTCCAAACCGCCGCCATGTTCATCGCCTCATGCACGTCGCCCCTGCTGGTGGTGCCCTCGCCGAAGTGTACCAGCGTCACGTGGCCCAGCCCGCGCCGCTTTTGTACTAGAGCCGTGCCGCAAGCAAGCGGGCAGGTATCGCCGAGCGGCGAAATGATCGGGATGAGCCCCCTTTTCATGTCTCCGAAATGGCCGGTGTTGTCCCGCCCTCGCGAGGGGCCGTTACCGCGCCCTAGCCAGTTCAAGAAGATCTCGTGGAGTGTAAAGCCGCGAATCACCCAGGCGGCGAAATCCCGGTGGCTCGGAAAACTGATGTCGCCTTCGCCAAGCTGGATGGTTGCTCCTACCGCGATGGCTTCCTGTCCCCGGCCCACGTAGACGCCGCCCACAATTTTGCCCTGCCGGTAGAGCACCCGTTCAATTCGATGCTCAGCCTCGCGCGCGAGCTTGAGGTAATACAGCATGCGCTCAAGGGTGTCTCGATCTGGAGATTGGGCGGTTGTCTCGGCAAACGATCGGGTGATCGAGCTATCGGGTGATCGGGTGATTGAGCTATCGGTCCTAGTCACTTTCTGGACCTGATGACCTCTTTTAGCTTTGGCCTCAGCCATCTCCAAGCCTCGCGTTACGCTACCCTGAAGTTGAATTGCTGGGCGACCCGACCAGCCGATGCCCGATTTCTAGGCCCACACTGCCCTGGCCGCTTCTTGGGGCGCAGGAAACGGACTCGCCTCAGCGAACTCAACGTCCTTTCGAATCACCTTGTCAAGCCGAGCTTCGATGGCAGCCTTCTCGTCGGCCGTCACCAGCTTCTTGGCCACTAGAAACTTCTCGTAGTTCAGAATGGGATCGCGCGCGCGCCACTTTTCGATTATGTCTTTGGGCACGTAACGTGCATCGTCGTGCTCGGCGTGGCCCTTCATGCGCATGGTCCTGGCTTCAATCAGCGTGGGTCCAT
>JASHYZ010000120.1 GCA_030042795.1 Terriglobia bacterium
CCGGCAGCCTATGTCTTCCCGGCCGATGACCCGCGTCCCGGCGCTCAACGCGACCTGCTGAAGATTCTGCAGGAGCAAGGCTGCGAAATCTCCCGCGCCACTGCGGCTTTCACCGTGACCCTGAAGCCGCCGAAGCGCCCGGGCGAGGAGGAACCCGCTAAGAGCGGGTCGCAAGCCTCGGCGGAGCAGACGGAGTCAGATCAGGCATCTACGAACCAGACGGCTTCGGCCCAGACAGGCTCAAATGGAGGGAAAGAGAAGGAAAAGGAGGGGAAGCAAGCAGCAGCTCCAACGTCACGCCAATTTCCTGTAGGCAGCTATGTGGTTCGCATGGATCAACCGTACTCGCGCATCGCTGACGCGCTGCTTGACTACCAGTACTGGAGCCCCGACGATCCGCAGAAGACTCCATACGACGACACCGGCTGGACGTTCGGCGATCTCTTCAACGTGCAGGTTGTGCGCGTGACTGACGTCAAAGTGCTGGAAGCGCCGATGGAACGCGTCAGCGAAATCAAAGTCCCGGGCGGAGCGCCGACTCAGACATCAGGTCAGGAAACAGCTCAGGCGTCGGTCTTCGCCATCGATAACCATGCTGAGACGGCACTTGCCGTGCTTCGGTACCGGATGAAAGGCGCCGCCATCGACGCCGCTGAGGACGACTTTGAGGCCGGCGGGCACAAGTTCAGCCGCGGATCGTTCATCATTCGGAACGCAAGCGCATCCGACCTTGACCGCGTGGCCACTGAGCTCGGCCTCAAGGCCTATGCGCTCCCTGCGGCGCCGACAGTGAAAACTCATCCGGTGCGGGCTGCGCGCGTGGCGTTGATGCACACGTGGCTCAGTACTCAGTTGGACGGGTGGTGGCGCCAGGAGCTCGACACGCTCGGCATACCTTACGATTACATCAGCACTGAAGTCGCGGCCAAAAGCGGCGATCTGAACGCAAAGTATGACGTGATTCTGTTTGCGCCCCTTGGCTTCAGCGGCGACCCCCTCGCCGTCGTCAGGGGCATGCCCACGGGTTGGGGTAATCCGTTGCCCTGGAAAACCACCCCGGAAACCCCTAACCTCGGCAAAATCGACTCCACGGATGACATGCGTCCCGGCCTCGGCTGGGGCGGGGTCGCTCACCTGCAGGACTTCGTGAAGCAGGGCGGCGTGCTGGTGACGGCCGAGGACACTTCCAACTTCGCCACCTCGCTCGGCCTCACTGAAGGCGTGTCTGTGGCGCGCGAGCGCGAGCTAAGGATTGTGGGCAGCGTGCTGCGCACCCAAGTTGTGGACGCCGCGAGTCCCATTGCCTACGGTTACGGCGAAAATCTCTCCGTCTACTGTTCAAGCGGCCTTGTCTTCAACCTCAGCAACTTCGTGGGCGGCCGGGGTGGAGGGCGCCGGCGGGGTTCCGAGGCGCGCGAGCGGCCCACGGGCCGTGGAACTCAGGACGATTCCGATTTTACGGTGGGCCGCGTGGCAGCCGAAGCTCCGGAAGAGCCGACGGCTGAAACCTGGCAGGCGCTGCCTGTCACCGAGGAGCAGCGCCGCAACGGCATCAGTGTGATTCCACCGGCTCTCCGGCCGCGGGTGATCTTCCGCTTCGCCGACAGCAGGGAGCTGCTCGTCTCCGGTCTACTCGAGGGCGGCAGCGAGATCGCTCAGCACGCAGCCGTGATCGATGTGCCCATGGAACGCGGGCATGTGGTGCTGTTCTCGCTGAATCCGATCTATCGGGGCGAGACGGAGGGCAGCTACGGGCTAGTCCTCAACACAATCTTGAACTTTGATAATCTCGACGCGGGTAGGACGGCAGCGAAGGACGAATAGGGGCAGAGCCAGAAGTGAGAGGACAAAAGTCAGGAGCAGTTCCCACGAAGGTTCTACGAGATTCCCTTGGTGAAATACAATGGCGATTCGCTTGCGCAACGAAATCCAAATCGGAGAACAGATGAACAACAAGCTACCCTACCTCAGGACGTCGCTCGCGGTTCTGCTGATCGTCTTCGGCGCAGCTCAAGCCCGAGCGCAAAAGACAACCTCCAAGACCTCCTCCACGCTTGATCTCTCGCTGAGCAAGCCCGAGTCCGTCGGTTTCTCCTCGGAGCGTCTAGAGCGTCTTCACACTCTGATGCAACAGTTCATCGACCAGAAACAGATTGCTGGCATGGTCACCATCCTCGCACGCCATGGCAAAGTGATCGACTACCGCACGTATGGCCAGCGCGACCTGGCGAGCGGCGCGCCGATGCCGAAGGATGCGATTTTTCGCGACTTCTCCATGACGAAGCCGGTGGTTGGCGTGGCCATGATGATTCTTTGGGAGCAGGGCAAGTGGCTGCCGGGCGACCCGATCGCAAAGTATATTCCCGAGTTCGCGCACCTCAAGATCTTCAAGGGCGTGGATGCTGACGGGAAGATGACCCTCGAAGATCCCATCCATCCGCCCACCATGGGTGAGCTGATGACGCACACGGCGGGATTCACCTACGGGATTTTCGGCAACACACCGGTAGACAAGGCGTACCGAGGCGCGAACCTGCTGGGGTCTGCGTCCTTGAAGGAGTTTGTTGACAAGCTCTCCGGGCTGCCCTTACTGTATCAACCCGGCACCGAGTGGGTGTACAGCGTCTCGACGGATATTCAGGGCTACATCGTGGAGAAGCTCTCCGGCCAGCCGCTGCCCGACTTCCTCGAGCAGAACATCTTCAAGCCGCTGGGCATGAAGGACGCCGGATTCTTCGTTCCGGCAAACAAGCGGAATCGCTTCGCCACTCTCTACCGTGCCAACGAGAAGGGCGAACTGGTTACCGATGGCGCGAACGGCCTGGGCGGCGCCTATGCCGCGCCGCCTCGGATGCCGTCGGGCGGAGGCGGGATGGTTTCGACCGCGGAAGACTATCTGCGCTTTGCCCAGATGCTCGACAGTGCGGGCGAACTGAACGGCGTCCGCGTCTTGTCGCCCGCGGCCGTGCGGCTGATGATATCGAATCATCTGTCAGCTAAGCTGCTGACAGGTGAGTTCGGGATCGGCTCGCTAATAATGGGATCGGGCTTCGGATGGGGATACGATGGCGCCGTGGAGTACAATCCGGCGGAATTCGATTCGCCTGATGGGCAGGGAACGTACACCTGGGGCGGCATCGCCGGCACCTGGTTCTGGGTTGATCCGACGAACGACATCGTCTTCGTAGGAATGATCCAGCGCGTGCTCGGCCCGACGAGTCCCAGTCTCGAATCGTTGAGCCGGTCGGCGGTCTATCAGGCGCTCGTCGATCCGAAGATGTAGCTTCGTAGCACCCGAATCGGGCGTGAAAAGCGCTCATTTACTCCGCCGATTTCAACTTGAGCCTGCTCTTGTTCTCTTCGACAAAGGCACGCAAGGCATCGGCTGAATCGAGCAGGCGGACCCACTGCTCGTAATAAAGCGTAACCGGGAAACGGCCGAGTCCATAGACGCTGACGCCGCCCTTCTCGCTCACCCTGAACTCCAGTTTGCCTGTCTTCTTCGATTCGACCTGCTTCTCGAGTTCAGCGACACGAGCCAGCAGTTCTTCTCGGGTAGGTTCTGACACAGTGATTGGCTCCGACTCTAAGGGTGAATTCCCGCCGCCCCAAAAGGCCAAACCGGCGGCGCAGTCCTCAGTTTACAGCATCTTGCTGTTCTCTTCATCTATTCCCGCCCCATGAAAAGACGCCCCGCACTCGCAAGCCCATTATCATCGGCTCAATCGGTACGGTTTCTCGCGCGCGAAGAGCCTCACTTTTCTGTCAGTCTGTCGGAAGGCGCGTTGACAGTGTAGATAGCCTCCGTTATAGTGAGCCCTGGAGGCGGGCTCCGCCAATTCAGCGTCTAACTTGGATCCCTTCTTGCCCATTGCTTCTCGGGGCTGAAGTGAAGCATCCATGAGTCTTCCCAACTCGCTCACGATTCTTCGCATCTTTTTTGTTCCGCTGCTGGTAGCCCTTCTGCTTACTGCCCGGCCGCGCATGGAGCTTTGGGCCGTGGCTGTGTTCCTGATTGCCGCCACCACTGACCTGCTTGACGGCTACTTCGCCCGCAAGCGTGCCCAAATCTCGCGGTTGGGGCCGCTGCTCGATCCCATTGCCGATAAGCTGCTCACCTCGGCGGCTTTTATCTCGCTCGTTGAGATCCAGGCGATACCCGCCTGGGTGGTGGTGATTATTGTGGGCCGTGAATTTGCCGTATCCGGTCTGAGGGCAATCGCGTCAAGCGAAGGATTCATCATCCAGGCTTCCGATCTTGGCAAGACCAAGATGGTGCTGCAGGTGGCGGCCATCACCGCCATCGTGCTGGAGCGGCGCTTCGCGGCCTTGAAGCTTCCGGGCACGCTGTTGCTTTGGCTGGTGGTGGTATCAGCGCTGGTTTCGGCGGCGCAGTATTTCTGGAAGTTCTGGCGAAGGCTTGACGCGGAGGTCAAAGGATCCTTGCGGCCGCGCATGGTGGTGCTGCCCACCGTCGAGGCCAGCGACGAGACGGAGATTGGGGACGGCGCCCGAAAAGAAACCGATGTCGCCGCTCAGCGATAAGGACGGGCAACGTCTGCTTGGAATCGCGCGCCAATCCATCGAGGAGGCTGTTCGAGGCGCGAGTCCGGGAGAAGTCCGAGGCGTGCCCGGCGCGCTGCTTGAGAACGCCGGAGCGTTCGTCACACTCCGCAATCACAGCTTGTTGCG
>JASHYZ010000121.1 GCA_030042795.1 Terriglobia bacterium
TTCCAGCTCAATGCGATCCGTTTCCCCCAGCAGCACGGCGCGTTCGATGGCCCATTCGAGCTGACGGATGTTCCCGGGCCAGGCGCAATCCTGAAGGGCTTCGCGCGCTTCCGGAGAAATTCCGTCCACCTTGCGTCCGGAGGTGAGCGCCGCCCGCCGCATGAAGTGCAGTGCTAACGCTTCAATATCCTCGCCGCGCTCGCGCAAAGGCGGGCACACGATGGGAATCACTTTGAGGCGGTAGTAGAGGTCTTCACGAAACTTGCCATCTTTCAAGCGCTGTTCCAGGTTGCGGTTCGTAGCGGCGATAATCCGGACATCAACTTTGATGGGCTCTGTGCCGCCCACCCGCAGGATTTCGCGCTCCTGCAAAGCGCGCAGAATCTTCGCTTGAAGGCCCAGGCTGGTGTCACCGATTTCGTCAAGGAAAAGCGTGGAACGATGCGCACGCTCAAAGAGACCTTTCTTCTGCTGATGAGCATCCGTGAAGGAACCCTTCTCGTGGCCGAAGAGCTCGCTTTCCAGCAGCGTCTCAGTGAGCGCCGCGCAGTTGACCGCCAGGAAAGGCTGGTCATGGCGCGGGCTGTGCTTGTGAATCTCGCGCGCCACCAGTTCCTTGCCGGTACCACTTTCTCCCAGAATCAGCACGGTGTGAGGCGTGGGCGCCACTTTCAGAATGAGGCGCAACATAGCCTTGGTGGCTGGCGAGTCACCGATAATGGTCCGGCGCAACGAGGCGAGATGATCGAAGATCTCCTCCACCACTTTCAGCAACTGTTCGCGCTCGACGGGCTTTTCCAGATAGGCGTAAACACCCTTCTTGGTGGCTTCGATGGCGGATTGAATGGAAGGATAGCCCGTAATGAGCACAACGGCCACGGTGGGATCAGCCTGAACAATGGCGGAAAGAAGCTGCACGCCCGTCATGCGGGGAAGATTCAGGTCCGTAATGACGAGGTCAAAGCGCTTCTGCTCCAACAAACGCAACGCCGCTTCGGCGCTGGGCGCGGTTTCGGCGCCGAAGCCCTCACCCACGAGGATGTCGCGGTAGATTTCGCGCTGCCGTTCTTCGTCGTCAACGATCAGGATGGATGATTCAGGCATTGTCGGTGGCCGGTTGTTGGTCTTTGGTAGTCGGTTGTCAGGCGTCCGTCATTCGTGGTTCGTAGTTCGTGGATCGTTGTTCGTAAGAAATCTGTCCTTGTCAGTTGTCGGTTGAGCCATCGCCATTGAGATCCCTTTGGCTCTTGCCTTTTGCCTTTTGCCTTTTGCTTTTTGGCTCTTGGCTTTTGCTTACTGCTTACTGCTTACTGCGGTCAGCATGCCCCGCTCGTTAGCCTGGTCGTCTCGGCTCTGCACCGGCAACTCCACAACCATCACGGTGCCCTGCTTCTCGCGGTCGGTGGGGAAAATACGGCCCCCGTGATCCTCAACAATTTTCTTGGTTATCGCCAGTCCCAATCCGAATCCCGTCGGCTTGGTGGAAAAATAAGGCGCAAAGATTCTTTCCCGATCTTCGACAGGAATCCCCGGACCCGTGTCCGCAAAGCGAAGCTGTAGTCTTCCCTCTCGGCCATTTGCCGCCAAGACCGAGGCCGATACGCCGATCTTGCCGCCTTCCGGCATGGCCTGAATGGCATTGGTGAGGATGTTGACGAAGCAGGTCTTCATTTGCGCGGCGTCAGCTTCCAGGATGGGCAGGTCGCGCGGCAAATCGACCCCAATCACAATGCCTTGCGCTTGTGCCTGCTTTTCCGCAATGGTCACAGCCTCCTCAACCACAGCGCCCAAATCACAGGGAGCAAGCTGCGGCGGCGCCTGCCGTCCAGCGGTGAGAAAATCATTCACCAAGTGATTGAGGCGAGCCACTTCATCCTTCACGCGCGCCAGGTTGCGCTCAATTTCGCTTGCGGAGGCTCCTTTGCTACCCAGGTGCTTAGCGCGAATCTGGCCGATGCTGAGGTTGATAAAGTTCAGCGAGTTTCGAACTTCGTGAGCAACCGTGCCGGCAAACCGCCCCAAGAGCGAGAGCTTCTCAGCCTCATTGAGACGCTCCTGCAACTGGCGGCTCTCTCGCAGACGCTGCACCATTTCATTAAAGGTGCGGGCCAAGCGTCCCATCTCATCTGCTCCACCTTCCGGCAAGGTCACATAAAGATTTCCGCGGGCCACCTGGTTTGCGGCAGCAACGAGAGTGTTAATGGGCCGCGTGAACCGGAAAGCCAGGAAAACTACGAAGCACATGGCCGAAAGGAGGGTGACGATGATCCAGGCCGAGCGCACCAGATCGGTCTGGCGCAGGAGTTGGTCAACCTCGTCCACCACTCCGTGCAGCACCAGATACCCGATCACTTTGTTGTCAACCACAATGGGAAATTGCACGGAATATGTTGTCTGGCCGTTTGGATCAAGAGTCGTGTCAGGCAGACTCGCCGAAAGACGGAAGGGTGTCTTCTCGTCCTTGGCCTGTCTGCGCGGCTTTAGCCTGATCTTCTTGCCGAGGCGCTTGGCATCCGTACTGGCCACGACTTCGCCTGTGGGCGAAGCAGCATCGACAGTTTCTTTGAGGCCCGCCTGGCTCAGCCTGTCCTTATAGGCTTGCAGCGCAAGGTTGGGGTCCCCTTTTTGCGGAAGCTGTTGCTGGTAGGTGGCGAGCTGATTGATGGTGTTGAGGTCGGAGGTGATCGTGGCTACGTAACCGCGCACGCGGCCCTCCTGGCGGTGGTAGGTCCACAACAGCACGGCACTGGTGCAGGCCATGGTAAGAAACATCACCAGGGCTAAGCGTGCCCTGAAACTGAAGCCAGAAAGCAGAAACCACCTCACACGCGCCCACCTTCTTGGATGAGCGTTACCCCACGATATGAATTCTAGAGGACGCCGAATAACTCGTCCAGCGAGGAGTCAGAAGTCATAATGGAGAGCCTCGAAGGCAAAGTCTTTGCAAACTTCCCACCTCCACAACCAGCGGATATGAGCGTCATCTGGCTCATCGCCGCCATTTGAAGCTGCCTCTTCCACACCTTCAAAACGTTCAAGTCCACGCCCTCAAAATGAGCTAACTGCCATATTTATCAATAACATTCCAGGGCAGTCGAGGCCAAGTGGTTTGTTTTCAAATATATTCCAGGGTATTCTCATTTGTCCCATTTTTCTCATTTTCGGTCCTTTATTATCAACAACATTCCAGGTAAGCCAAAAAAATTATAAATTTTTTTGCGAGTGCCGCCGAGACGGCAGGAAGCGATTCGACCTTCCAGCGAGCGTCGTCCGTGGGATCGCAGAGCGAAGGCTCGTTGAGCCTGGCGACGGTTAGCACAATTGGCCGTGAATTCCTCAGGAGTCATAACTGGATTCTTGAGCAGCGATGCCGTCTCAACCTTTCGTGCGCCGTTCGAAATGCAACGGCGCCTTTGTCGCACCTGAGAAGGCGCCCCGAAACGGTTTCTCTCCGCCGCTCGGGGAAGTTAGCAACCTATCATGTACTTAAGTCTTTGTCAATAGGTTTGTTATGTTGATGAATATCCTCGTTGTGTAGCCTACTTCAGGAAGGGCTCTGTCGGCGAGGCAGAGATAGCCTGGCGAGGATCTACCCCGCCTTGGCGAGGTGATACAGCATCCAGTACACCAACACGCCTGTCACGGAGACGTAGACCCACAAGGGAAGCGTCCAGCGGGCAATCTGGCGGTGACGGACAAAATTGCGGCGCAGGGCGCGGCTGAGGGTAATCAAGACCAGCGGCACAATCACAGTCGCCAGTACCGTGTGCGACCCCAGCAGCAGGAGGTAAAAGGTGCGAATCAGTCCCAGATCAGGAAATCGAGTGACGCCGTGATGAGCGTGATACCAGAGGTAACAGCACAGAAAAAGCGTTGAGGTACCCACTGCCGAAAGCATGAAGGCCCGGTGCGCAGCGATTTTCCGCTTGCGGATGCAGACGAAGCCGGCCACTAACAGCACGGCGCTGGCGGCGTTAAGCGTGGCATCGATAGCGGGAAAATCGGTGAGAGGAATTGGCATGGGTCAGGTTCGCCAAGGCCGCGGAAAAAGGTCTTGAGGTCAAACTCGCTTGTCTCGATGCGACGGATGAAGCCGCCAAACAGGCCGCACAGGGTGAGCATGAGGCCCGCCAGGGCGAAGAAAAGCTAGTTGCGGTCATCCATCCTCTCCAAGGTCAATCCGTCCGGCTCGGTCAGCCGTGATAGACGACTCCGGAGCGCGTTTCCAACACCGTCAGCCGCTCAATGACTTTGCCGATCTTCTCTTCCAGTCGGCCCATGCACTGCTCCAGGCCATCGAATCGTTTGAGAATGTCCTTGAGCAGCAATTGCTCGCGGAAGAAAATTCCTGCCAAGACCAAAATGAGAGGGATCGTCCCGTAAAAAACCTGCAAGGCCTGAGCCGCCGGCATGCTTATTTCCCTCAAAGTGATTCTGGCTGGAGTATCGCTTGACGGGGCTGCCTTGTCAAGGCGTTGAGGGAGAGGGTAGTGGCTGAATTTGTGTTGCTGGCCGTGGCTGGCGGTCGATGGCAGTGGATGGCTACTCGTTGACCTTTATGAGCGGTCGGCTTGGCTCTTGCCACGTGCGGCCAGCTTGGGTAGTGGGTCACTTTGAATTCTCTCCGGCATTTCGTCATTCCCGCGTAAGCGGGAATCCAGGCTGTAAGACACATTTCTCCTCTGTGGATTCCCGCCTTCGCGGGAATGACGGGGGAACCTGCCGAGAGAGAATTTAGACTGACCCACACTACCCCAGCTTGTGCTCTGTATCCAAAAGCATTCAACCCAGCGCGGTTTTGGGCCGCAACCAAACCGAAGTCCTCGGCACTCTCTGTGCCTAGAAGCCTCTCAACACGGAGTTCACGGAGACTCTGTGGCCTCGGTGTTGAAGGCTTTTGGCCACAGAGGGCACGGAGACGTTGTAGTTGCATTCAAGCACAAGACGAAATTCTTCGCGGCACAAGAAGAAATTGGACGGTAGTAACACAGGGAGAGTCGAGGGAGGCTGGTGAGGCTGTTAAGGGAAGCAATGCCGCATTCTTCTCAGGCAGCGCCCTTCTTATCTAGCATCATGAGCCCAAAGATGAGCGGCAAGTAGACCACCGAGGCCAGCAGGACCCGCCGGGCAAGGGCCCGGGAGCGCGAAGCCGCCAGCCGCACGCCGTAACTCGTGTAAGCGACGCCCAGTAGCAACGCCCCCAGGAGATACACTGTTCCGGCTTGCACAAAAAGAGCCGGCGCCAGACTGAGCGGCAGCAACAACAGAGAAGAAACGACTACCTGCCATGCCATAGACCTGCCACCGCCGTCACCCGAAGGCAACATGCAGTAACCCGCCCGCTCGTAGTCCTCGCGGTACATCCAGGCAATCGAGAGAAAATGCGGAAACTGCCAGAGGAACACCACCGCCGAGAGTACCACCGGCTCAAAGCTCAGGCTGCCGCGAGCCGCCGCCCAACCGATGAGAGGCGGGATGGCGCCGGGAAAGGCACCCACAAACATACACCAGGCGGTGCGGCGCTTGAGGGGTGTGTAGAGCGCCAAATAGCTCACTAGGGTAGCAACGGCCAGCAGACTTGCAAGAGCATTGACAGCGAGGGCCAGATAGGCAGCGCCAGCAAGTGAAAGGAGTAGTCCCAGGCCCAGAGCCTCGAATGAACGCAGGCGGCCTGAAGGAAGCGGACGTTGCGCGGTGCGGCGCATGCGCGCGTCGAAATCCCGCTCCAAATACTGGTTGAGCGTGGCCGTACCGCTGGCCACAAGCAGAGTGCCCAGCAAGGTGTGCACGAGCGGCAGCAGTTGAAAAGGGCCGCGCCACCCCAGGTCAAAGCCCACCCAGGTGGAGACAAGGACCAGGAAATTAACCTCGGGCTTGGTGAGCGTCCAGTAGTCTCTCAGCCTGGCCGCCACGGCGCCCACCGCTCCGTTGATTTGAGTTACAGACATGTAATTTTGAGGTCCGCACTGGCGCGGCAACGCTACTCAGGCCATACTAATCAGAATGCGGCCAACCGGGGCGAACTGAGACCGTTAGAATACCACGTTGCGGCGCATAAGCGGCAAGTTTTGGCTGGCAACCTGTGCCAAGTTAGGTCATGGAGGGTGACGAGTGTCAATCACCTGGCGCGACCTAGGCCGTAACCAGAAGGAGCACTCACCACAGAGATCACTGAGGCCACAGAGGTTTTCTCCGCGTTCTCTGTGCCCTCTGTGGTGCGCTTTTCTTTGCGCGCCGAGAGAAGTCGGTGTCCAAGCCGAAGCCGTTTTGCAAATTCTTTGCGGCTCGAGAAGAAAGTGGACGTTAGTGACACGACGAACGTTCCTACACAAGAGCGGCCTATTCACGGCAGCGCTGGCGGCACATCAAGCCACTCACGGCGTTCAGGAAGTTTCGGTGAAGTGAAATGATGCGACCGTACGAAGTAAGTCGCAGCATCACATAAGTGCACGATGAAAATAAACAGGCTGGAGCAAGCTTGCATTCGTTTGGCGAGCGGCGCCACGCTCATGCTGGCCGCGCTGCTGATTACTGGACGAATCGGGTTCGCCTGGGGACCCGAGGGGCACAGGGTTGTGGCGATTCTCACCGAACGCTATCTGCAGCCTGAGACCCGCGCGCGGGTGCAATATCTACTGGGCTCCGAGAGCCTGGAGGACGCATCGCTCTGGGCCGATCAAATCGCTCACGGCACGCGCCCCGAGACGGCGCCCTGGCACTACATCGACATCCCGCTTCGTGACTCAAGGATCGACCTCCAGGCCGATTGCCCGCAGGGCCAGTGCGTGCTGGTGAAGACAGCGGAATTCGGGGCAGTCCTCGGGAACGTGCACGCCAGCCGCGAGACGCGTTACGAAGCCCTAAAGTTTGTGGTCCATTTCATCGCCGACCTTCACCAGCCGCTACACTGCGAGGACAATCACGACAAGGGCGGCAACACGCAGACGGTGATCTTCAAGGATCATCCTGATAACTTGCACTGGGTTTGGGACACGGGTCTGGTGGAGGAGATCAATTATGATCCTCGATCTCTGGCAGGGGAGCTGGAACGCGAGATGACAAGCGCGCAACGCGCCTCCTGGCAGACCGGCAGTCTCGAATCCTGGGTGTTGGAGAGTCATCGCCTGGCTCAGACCGTCGCCTACCGGCGGACGTGGACGCTCGGCACGCCCGCTTTGGACCGGAATTACGACCGTCGCGCCCAGGATGTGATCAAGATGCAGTTGGAGAAGGCCGCCGTTAGACTCGCTTTCATACTCAATCAGCAATTGCAGTAGCCGCACCACTTTACCATCAATCGAGCCAGAGGGACGGAGCCTATACACCCTGCCAGGCGCCATTGGCGCCATCTTCGTGCTTGCAATTGTGACCGCGATGTTGTATTCCATCTCTCGCGCGGTTTGAAGAGCGGAAGGCGCGGAGAGTGATGGGGAGAGTGTCCATGCGGGACATCGGCGTTTGGCTCCCCGGGTTATCGCGCGCCGGTGACGATCTGGTCCGCCGTGCCATTGAAGTCCAGGAGGTTTCTTATGCGCAAGCATACAACGGCTCTTGCTATTTTAGTTTTCTGCTGGTGCGCCCTTCCCCTGGTCGCGCAGCAACCTTGCCCTAAGCTATCGGTTGTGGTCAATAGTCCTGAGGATCAACTTCTCCTGGCGGTAAACGGTGCGACCGACTCGCCACAAGATCAGATCGCCGCGCTCGACAAGTACTCCTCTGAACACGCCGACTCGCCGGCGATGACCTGCGTGAACGAGTACTACACGGCGATTTACGTGAAGCAGAACCAGTTCGACAAGGCCATCAGCTATGGTGAGAAGGACCTGGCCGCAAATTACCAGGACGTGAACCTTTTCATCAATTTGATGAAAGCTTATGTCGGAGCGGGCCAAGCTACCGATAATGCTTTCAGCGTCATCAACAAGGCCCCGGACCAGATTAAAGCGGAGTCAACACCCGCGAGGCCCTCAGGCACGAGCGACGCCGATTATCAAAAGCTTCAGGCGGACGCCGCCGATACGGCCAAGCAGTACAGCACCTACATGGAGTACGCCTTCTTTCAGCTCCTGCCGCGAGTGACGGACGCCAACAAGCGCGTGCAATATCTCGATGCTTTCGCCAAGGCCTACCCTGACAGCCCGAACACCGGCCAGCTCTACTTTCAGTACCTGCTGGCCTACAGCGCGCTCAACAACTCGGCCCAGGCCAACGAGTACGGCGAAAAGGCTATCGCGGCTGACCCCAATAACCCAACGACCCTCAGCATGGTGGCAGACGACTACGCCAACCGGCACGTGAACCTCGACAAGGCGGAAGCTGACGCGCACAAGGTGCTCGAACTGGTCCCGAACATGAAAAAGCCTGACGGCGTGTCAGACGCAGATTTTCACACTCAGCAGAACCTCCTGATGGCCTCGGCGCATTTCACCCTCGGCTCCATTAACCAGCAACGAGGAGCGGCCGCGCACAGAATGGCCGCCGCCATTCGTGAGTTCAAGGCCGCGGCCGAGCTGGCCAAGGGTAACCCGGAGCTTGAGGGGCGCACGCTCTATTATCTGGGATTTGCGTACGAGTCGCAGACGCCGGCGGATCATCATGGTGCGCGTGTAGCGCTCACCGAGGCCGCTCAACTCCAAAGCCCGTGGCAGGGTGAAGCGCAGAAGCTGTTGGCGAAGATACCTCAGTAGGAAAAAGGAATCTCGACGACTCGTTGGAGGCAACCTCTGAGTTACTACGTCCAATTTCTTCTCGGACCGCGAAGATTTTGCAAGACGGCTTCGGTACAGAAATCGACTTCTCTCGGCACGTAAGAAAAGCGCACCATAGAGGGGGCACAGAGAACACGGAGAAGGCCTCTGTAGCCTCCGTGATCTCTGTGGTGAATGCTTTTTGGGTTGCGGCCAAAGGCCGCGCTGGGAAAAAGGAATCTCGAGACTCGAAATGACACGCTTCCGCAAGGTTTTCCAACGAACTGATAAACACTTCGAAGGCTTGGGCCCGCTGGGAGGTGTTAGCTTAGAGAAGCTTATTTGCTGAGGTACCTTGCAGGATTAACGTGCAGTTGGCCCACCATCACCTCGTAGTGCAAGTGGGGCCCCGTGCTCCGGCCGGTCATTCCCACGGCGCCAATCACTTCCCCCTCGCGCACTTCCTGACCCACCACCACGTAAACCTCGCTCAGGTGAGCGTACTTGGTTTTGATGCCGTTCCCGTGGTCGATAATGATTTCGTTGCCGTAACCGGATTCGTGCCGTCCGGCCTCCTGCACCACGCCGTCGCCCGTGGCCTCAACCTCAGTCCCCTTGGGCGCCGAGATGTCGATGCCGTTGTGTACGGCCTCTTCGCCACTCAGCGGGTCCATGCGCTCGCCAAAGCCTCCTGTGACCTGCCCGTGAACCGGCCACAGCGTGGGCATGCCCACATGGCTAAAAGACGACGTCGAAAGAAACCCTCTCATCACCGGGTCCGCAGGCGGGTTCAAGGCAGCGGTTTTCATCAGGTTGAACGCGTAAAGCGAGGCATTGTAGCTAGCTTCCAGGGTGGAATTGCTCTGTGTGGCGAGCGTGAGCAACGCCTGCGGTAACTCCGGGCGGGAGCTCCTGCCAAAGCCATAAGTGAGGGCGACATCAGACGCCAGAGACTCAAGCGAGGTCAGCTTGGCGTTCGTGCTGGTTACGGTGTCTTCAAGCGTTTGATACTGCGTCTGCAAAGCTTCGCGCTGACTTCGGACGTCATCGTAGTTGGAGACTTTCAGCAACATACGCGCGTAACTATTCGCGAGCGCGGCCAAACCGACCAAGGCAGCAAACCCGGCCACTAGCGCAACGTGCACCACATAATGCGGCATTTGAATTTTGCGCAACCGTCCATGCGGCGCAACAATCAAAAGTGTGTAAGTTCGTCTCTTCGGCGACATGAAACCTCCGAATATGGTCGAACCCCAAAATGACTGCGAACTTGCTGGCCGAAATGGCCCTGCGAATACTTCGAATATCAGAAACGCAGCGTACGAGTCAGTCCGTGATGTGCGCTTACAGCCTATCGCTGCTTTACATCAGGTGTCAAGCACAAATTGACCCACTACCAAAGTAGAGTCACACGGCTGATATCAGCTCAGTTTGGCGGCCAGCACCTCCGCCGCTTCCTTCACTCCAGCCACCACGGTAATCAGGTCCATAGCCGCGAGGTGACCACCCGGTGTTGGTGAAACCAGACGGGCTTCCTGATCGAGGCACCTGATCACCGGCTGCCAGTAAGAGCCGAGGAGCAGGAGAGGCTTTTTGCCCCCCACTGTCGCCGATAGAACCGACTTATTCATCAATTCCCAGGTCATCGCC
>JASHYZ010000122.1 GCA_030042795.1 Terriglobia bacterium
GCACAATGGCTTCAGCCGCTATCGAGGCCGTGGTTGATTTCAGCGTTCGATCGAGCGCCTCACTCATCGATTGCGAATAAATCAGTGCGGTGCTGATATTCTTAGCTAGACCCAGCGTTAACTGGTCAAAAGTGGCGGTCGCAGCGCGCCCCAGAGTGAGCAGCGCGCCATCGACAAGTGAACTCTGGGCTAAAAAATCGCTGCTCCACTCAGACTGCCCCTGCTGCACGACCGCGAATTCCGACCGAACCGATTCCAGTTGCTCAATCGTTTTGCCTCGGAAGCTCTCAAGCGCGCTCTGCGCCTGAGAGGGATCAGCCTTGATTTGGAACAACAAGCTCACAGGACCTTGAGCCACGAAACACCCTCAATTGGTATGGACGCGAGCTCCGGGAGACATCCCGTCATGCCGGCATCCCTCTCTATTTCCGCAATTGTTCTTGCCGCCATTCCCAAAGCGCCACGGCCGCAGCAAAATCGATCTGCATAGCCACTAGAGGCTGGTTGATGGCAAGAAGAACGCTAGGCCTGCAATGCCACGTTTCGGCCACCTGCGCCACTCGCAGGAGATTTTCGCTCGCTGCGAAAAGGAGCGAGGTCGCCGGACTCAGCGACCTCGCCCACCGACCATCGAATTACGAAACTTGCGTCTTCCATGTCCAGCAGGTCAGGTGAGATTTCGCCTGGGCCGGGATCCAACGTAAGACGAGGTTCCACAAAAACTTCACGCAACAGCGGCACCATCCATTCCGCCAGCGTTCTCAAGTCTTCGACGGTCTCAATGCGAGTGTCACCGCCAGCGATGCGCGCCGCCAGGCTAGCCGGCAGGAGCCCGTGAAACAAGAACCACATTGGACTCGGCCTTCTCAACATCACGCTGAGGCCCGACTTGGGGAGCACAATACGCTCCAAGCTGCCCCGGGCCTGCGCCGCTGACTGAAAATCTTCCGCGGATGCTAACCCGTTTTTGTCTTCTCGATCCCTCGTGCTGTTCAAAGCGCCTCCTTTGAAGCTACGTCTGGCGATAGAACTGAGCCACTTGATCGCCCGGCGAACGGCTCAAGACCGCCAGACCCTCAAACCGCACCTTATAAGTGGCCTCTTTGGCGCGCGTAAATCCGATCTGAAAGGCGCTCTTCGCGTAAGCGTTATAAAGGCAGGCCACCATGAACTTGCCTGGTGAGCTGAACCCCCGGCGCGGCGAGATCAAGGCCACGGCTGCCTGCGGGACCGTCACCAGCCCTCCTACGGTAATTTCTTCGTAATTCTGGGCGCCGGCGGGAAGCCCAGTATCTGTGCCCGAGCTGTATGTGGAATGTGCGAGGCTGGCGGTAATCTTCACTAATGAAGATTCTTTCAGGGTTACTTCCATGTACGCGGATTCGGCGGTCATGATGGCGTCCACCGGCGCCGTCTCCTGGTCGATCGCAACCTCCTCAATTTTGGCCTCCAAGTGGAAAGTAGCCGCGCCTTCAGAAGCGCCCATCGGCGTCGGTGAGCCGGCAGTCGGATTGCCATTCGCATCGATCAACAGACGTGCACCAGAGGCCGGGACCGTTACGCCGTACCACAGCATCCCGGTGCCCTGGTGGATGTCAGGCACTGTAATCGTGAAACTTGCCATATTCCCTCTCGGCGCTTAGGCTCGATCAGTTTTAGCGCTTGTTGAAAAACTCGCCTACGCTGTCATTCCGAGGAGCCCAGGCGACGAGGAATCTCGTAGCTACTTTAGTTTCAGAGCAAGATTCCTCGCTACGCTCGGAATGACATACTGCCGGAAGGCTCCTCAACATTCTGTTAGGTTTCTTCCAACACGAATTCCAAGTTAACGGTCACGCGCAGCACGGGCGTCTCAATCGCCTCGAGCGTTACCAAGCCATAACGATGCGACTCAACGTTTACTTCTTTCACCGATCCGCTTGCATTCGGCGACGTCATTCCACTTGGCACAGTTTCCTGCACGATCGGAAGCGGCGTCTCCCAATCGGCGTCCGAGGCTGTGGTGATGACCATATCCAGCGTGCGGGCGTAGTCTTGGGCATTGTCTTGTGCCATCTCCTGATCAAACTGGCCCACGTCAAGTACTAGCGCGATTCGCGGTCGCGACTGGCGCGTGCCTAGCACGTCTTCAGCGAACGCCAGCCCGTCCAAAGAGAGCGTCAACCAAGGAAAGGCGGTGCGTAACCCAGGGCCTTTGTGAAACTCGGCAATGGGCGATAGCGCCGGGTTGACGATTGCTAGGGCCGCGGATTGGTCGCGCTGAATAATTGCAATGGCCTGGTTAATCAGCGGCTTCGCGAATAGCGCGTTCCATTGTGGTACGTAGCCCACGCCTTAACCTTCATTGCTCCCCTCAACATCAAAACCTGCGACCCTGCCTGCAGCCGCAATGTACGCGACGAGCCGATTGGCAGTAGCCTGAGTCTGCTCATCACGCTTGCGCTCTGCGCTCTCGCCGCGAGAATACCCTTCAGGTTTCGCCTGTCTGCTCCGGTACGGCTTCTTCCCGCGAGTCGTGCGAACGAGGTCGCGATCACCTGAACCGCTTGTAGCCAGTTTGTTGAGTTCTTCCACCAGCATCTCTATGGCAGCGTCAACCGCGGAAATGTCAGAGCGAAACGTTAATCCCAGCATCTGATACCGCCGCGCGTGCGGTTTCCGTCCAGATGAAACGACCGTCGTAACATGCCGCGCAGCGGCTTCATGTGCCCCTGGGATCGAACTTGCCAAAGACTTGGCTCGAGCCCGTGTCGGCTGGCGTCTGGCCTCGCGGCTGATCGCCGCC
>JASHYZ010000123.1 GCA_030042795.1 Terriglobia bacterium
CGTAGTGCTCGCGTCACGCTCCCGCCGGCCGCCGGCGACGGAACACAGCACAATGCCACCCAGCACCAAAATCAAGCCGACCATGAGCGCGTAGCCCTGATGGCTAAGCAATCGTCGCGGGTTCAGAATGGCTAGGGGTAGCAACGATCCTAGTGACGCCGTCACACCTAGGATAATTGCAAATCCGAGGCCTATGCCGACCCGGTCAATGCCGAGCCCGAATAGGGTGGAACCCACGCCCCATCCGAAGCCGAAGAGCGCCACTTCGGCAATCGTACTTGTGGAGGCGAGCTTGAGCGCGGCCACAGGGTGCGGTACGGTCGCAGCCACCAGCAGCCATGGCAAAGCAAACATGCCGGCGACGGAATAGACCAGCCACGTATTCTCCCAGCGCCAGCCCGGCATGCGCTTCATGGGGAGCGCGAAGCTGCCCTGAAAGACGCCACCGAGCAGAACAAACGCCAAGCCAACGCCCAACGCGCTGTCCAATTTGTCCATATGTGCTGCCCAAAAGCCGGGGCTGCTAGGTTGTCTCCTACAACTTAGCGGTCCACGGCCATCAGAAGCGCCTTTGAAATCTACGACAACAACGAGCCATTGGCAACCGCAATGTGGTGATGGTGACACCACATTGTGTTACTAACGTCCAATTTCTTCTCGCGCCGCGAAGAATTTCATCTTGTGCTTGAATGCAGCTCGCAACCCCTCGGTACCCTCTGTGGCCAAAAGCCTTCAACACTGAGGCCACAGAGTCTCCGTGAACTCCGTGTTGAGAGCCTTCCAGGCCGAGGCCTTCGGTTTGGTTGCGGTCAAAGGCCGCGCCAGGGTGCTGGCTCCGGTGCGAGCAAGGCCAAAGAGCGCCAGAGCGGAACCGGAGGCTATCCGAGGTAAGCGCGCATCAGGTACGAAATTCCCATCAACAACAGTAGCGCGTTCGCAGCCAGAATAAGATGCTTCTGGAAAGACCTATGGAGGCTGGCACCCCATGCCAACAGGTACGTGGAAACCACGGCCGCCCCATAATAACCCAATAGGCCTCCGGCAAAGAAAGATATCACGTGCCCGTAGCCATGAATCCGGGCCTCGGCCAAGATGGGCCCGGCGATGGTCAGCCAATAGATCCAAGTGCCCGGCGCCGCTGCCTCTGCCATCAAGGCGACGAGCACTCCGGTAAATGTGTACCTGTTAGATCTCGTGACTTGCTCGGGCGTATTGCGGCGCAGAGTCCACAACGAGTGACTGGCGAACAGGATTAAGATTCCGCCCCCGGCGTAAGCTACGTAGTGGGCAATGGCAAAGGAAATATAGTGGAAGAACATGAGCGTAACCAGGAGAAACACGGCGTCAAGCGTCAGAGGGGGTACAATCAGCACGAAAACAGCGCGTGGCCAACGCCCTACCGCCACTTGCGTGAGCGCGATCATTTCCAGTGGATTGGGAAGCAGGCCTCCCACAACCCCCATGCCAGCGCCAAGAATCAGCAGGTTCATAACAGAGATGGGTGATGTTATGCAGTCGATCAGAGAATGTAAAGGTGATCCGGTATCGCACGAGCGTCCCGCTTCACCGGTTCCCGGCGGGGTGTTCGAACCTTCATTGGATTCATTTCGTCTGACATGCGAAACCCTGTTGTGCCGCCATGCGTCTCACCGAGTAAGAGAAACTTTGCTTGTTGGTTCTTAGCCAGGAAGCACGACGCACCGGGCTGACTCGGGCGGCTGCGCAATTCCCTTGCGAACCCCTCGGAATCCCGATAGAGTCGGAGAGGCTAGAAAGACTGACCGCCTTCTGCCACCGTCTACAACGGCAGACCTCACGGTGTCGCAGGGAGGCCAAGCCCACTTAGGATTCTGGGCCGTCGCGGCCAGGAAAAAGAAGATTCTCAGGGTTGGGAATCTGCAGTCAACAAAATTCTCGGGCAAAAGCGCGGGTATAGACGCAACCGTGCCAGAACCGGCGTCGAGGTGCAGCGATCGATGAACATACTCGTAGTGGGTGGTGATGGTTATCTTGGTTGGCCGCAGTCCATGTACTTGTCGAGGCAGGGCCATAGTGTCGCCATCGCGGATAATCTCTCCCGGCGCACTTGGGACTTGGGCTGTGGAACCGACAGCCTGACGCCCATCCAGATGCTGCCCGAGCGTGTCGCTTTGTGGAAAAAGCTAACTGGGCGCGAGATTGAAGCCTACATTGGGGATATCCAGGACTATGACTTCCTATCGGAGGTCATGTCCGCGTTCACTCCCGATGCGATTGTTCATTTCGGCGAGCAGCGCAGCGCGCCGTATTCCATGATCGACCGCGAGCACGCCGTTTTCACCCAGACCAACAACGTGGTCGGCACCCTGAACCTGCTGTACGCCATGAAGGAGTTCTGCCCTGAGGCGCATCTCGTTAAGCTCGGTACGATGGGGGAATATGGAACTCCTAACATCGACATCGAAGAAGGCTTCATCGAGATCACGCACAACGGCCGCAAAGATGTGCTTCCTTTCCCCAAACAAGCCGGTTCCTTCTATCACTTGTCCAAGGTGCATGATTCCCACAACATCATGTTCGCCTGTAAGGTCTGGGGGATCTGCTCGACAGACCTCAATCAAGGTATCGTGTACGGGGTGAAAACGGACGAAACCGTTCTCGATGATGGCTTAGCCACTCGCTTCGACTACGATGGCATCTGGGGAACGGTCCTGAACCGCTACTGTGTGGAGGCCGCAACTGGAAAGCCGCTCACGGTGTATGGGAAAGGCGGCCAGACTCGCGGCTTCCTTGACATTCGCGACACCCTGCGCTGCATCGAGCTCGCCATCCTCAAACCGCCTGGGCCAGGAGAGTACCGGGTCTTCAACCAGTTCACGGAGCAGTTTAGCATTCTTGATCTGGCCAACTTGGTGCAAAAGATCGGCCGTCGCAAGGGGCTCGAAGTCACGATCAAGCATTTAGCAGACCCCCGGGTGGAGGCAGAGATTCACTATTACCATGCCAAACACTCCAAGCTGCTTGATTTGGGCCTTATCCCTCACAATCTTTCGGACGTGCTGCTGGACTCGATCATGGACGTCGTGATCCGGTACCGCGGCAGAGTGATCGAGCAAACCTTGCTGCCGCGGGTCAACTGGCGGAGCGCGCGCAATCCTTCCTCTTACTCAGCGGTCAGCGCGCCTTCGGTGGAGCCCGTCGAAAAGGATTTGCAGCCGGTGCAAAGCGCCCGTGGGCGGGGCTAAACACTGGAGGCCGTTTTGGCTCTTTATCTCGTCACCGGCGGCGCCGGATTCATCGGCTCTCATACGGTGGAAGAACTGGTTCGCAGGGGGGAGTCCGTCCGTGTTCTGGATGATCTCTCGACAGGGCGCGAAGAGAATCTTTCATCGGTTCTCAGCAAGATCGACTTTCGCAAAGGAGACATTCGCGATCTCGAGGCGATCCGGCCGGTGTTTCAAGGCGTCAATTACGTGATTCACTTCGCGGCGGCTTCTTCTGTGCTTCGGTCCATCAAGGAGCCGG
The DNA here is from genome assembly GCA_030042795.1 of Terriglobia bacterium. The sequence goes on from JASHYZ010000123.1 coordinate 3,505, forward strand.
TGGCGACGACTCAAGTAAATCTGATGGGGACGCTCAACGTCTTGGTAGCGGCTCGGGACGTGCGGGTGAAGCGCATGGTGATGGCCGCGACCGGGGCGATTTACGGTGACAACCCCGTACTGCCGCGGGTCGAAACGCAAATGCCGGATCCCTTGTCGCCCTATGCCATTGTCAAGCTGGCGGGCGAATACTTCGGCCAAGTCTTTCACCGGCTCTTCGGCTTGGAATTCGTAGCACTCCGCTATTTCAACATTTTCGGCCCGCGCCAGAATCCCTTGTCGCAGTACTCAGGTGTTCTCTCCAAGTTCGTTCGCGCCTACCTGAGCAAAACCACGCCTGTGATCCATGGCACCGGTGAGCAGTCGCGCGACTTCACTTATGTCGCCAACGTAGTGGACGCCACGCTGCGAGCTTGTCAGGCGCCTCAGGCTCCCGGCAAGATCATCAATGTGGGCACGGGACGAGGCACCAGCCTGAACCGTGCTATTCAAATTCTCAATCAGA
>JASHYZ010000124.1 GCA_030042795.1 Terriglobia bacterium
CCGTAGTCGAAGACAAAAATCAGGAGGGCCAGTAAGGATGCTGATGCCCATTGCCGCACGCTCGGCGAGCGTTCACCCCGTGCAATGAGCCAGGCATAAAGGACCAGCCCCGCTGCCAGGAAGCGCATCGAGGCCAGCAGAAACGGCGGAACCTCATGGACGCCGACGCGTATGGCGAAAAAGGTGGATCCCCAGACAAGGTAAATGATTGCGAAAGCCAGGAGGGTTTTCCACGCCGGACGGTGATTGTGGGTTTCCATGGCGAAGCTGGTGCAACCAATTCAGATGCGCTAAGAAATTAGGGACGTGGCGAAGTTTGGACCGAGCCTCACAGCGCAGAGCAAACGCTCAAGTCTTTCAGGCTATCATGAACGCCGGCCACTGCGTGTTGGCCGGCGTCGCGGCAAGTTGAACTGAACGCGGGATGGCAACGACTAGTCTCTGATGCATGAACTACGCGACGGCCGCCCCAGCCATCGTCAACTCTATTTCTGTCGTCTTACGACGGTTAGGGACGAATGACCCGCTTGCTCAAGCTCGCAGCTATAGTCTTGGCGGATTTGACGCTGGCCATCGCTCAACCGCCCGCCGCAAGCAATCTCGCTTGCGCCCGCTGTCACCCTTCCGAAACCGCAGGATACGCCTTGACCCCGATGGCCCATGCCCTGGGCGGCGTTACTGCGGAGCCCCCTGGAGACTTCACGCACGCCATCTCGAAGACTCGCTTCTCAGTGCGAGTTACCGGCTCGAAGACAGACTGGACTATGACCCAACGCCTGGAGCGAGATCGCATCTCCGGAAGTTACGTCCCCGCTTACGCTGTCGGTTCCGGAACTCACGCCGTTGCGTACCTGATCGAACTCAGCGGCCATCTTTTCCAGTCGCCCATCTGCTTTTACGCCGGCCGCGGCTGGGATATGGCGCCCGGCTACGAACAGAACCCTGAGCCCGACTTCCTGCGGCCCGTGACGCCAGACTGCTTGTTCTGTCACTCAGGACAGGCGCGACCGGTCGAAGGCTCGCTAAATCGCTACGAGGACCCTCCGTTTGAGGCCGAGGGCATCACCTGCGCGCGCTGCCACGGCCCGGCGGACGCGCACCTGCGAAGCCCTGTTCCGGGCTCAATCGTCAATCCTGCGAAGCTTCCTGTCCGCGCTCGCGACAGCGTTTGCGAGCAGTGCCACCTGAGCGGCGAGGCGCGCCTCGCCAACCCCGGCAGGCAATTGAGCGACTTCCAACCCGGCCAGAACCTGGAGGATGTCTTCTCGGTGTACGTTTTCGCAAGCTCGCTTGACCCTTCACGGCCCGCAGCGCTCAAGGTGATCAGCCAGGCGCAGCAACTCGCTTTGAGTACCTGCGCCAGGCGCAGCAACGGCAAGCTCTGGTGCGGCACCTGTCATGATCCTCACCAACAACCAGGCGATCCGAAGGTGTGGTTCCGCTCCCGTTGTCTCTCCTGCCACGGCGAGGCGTTGCTTCGTACCCATCCCAAACCAAATGATGACTGCGTCGGCTGCCACATGCCTCAGCGCCCCGTCTCCGATGGCGGACACACAGTTTTCACCGATCATCGAATCGCCCGGCGGCCCCCGCCTGCTGCCGAAACTGCCGTCTCCGAACCTGACGAGACTGAATCCCTCGTAGCCTGGCACGAACCTGTGAAGGCGTTACAGCAACGCAACTTGGGCTTAGCGGAAATCGAGGTCGGCGAGCGTATCAAGAACGTACCGCTGATTTCACAGGGCGCAAAGAGGCTCACTGAGTGCTGGCCCAATTTCCCAAAAGATGCAGCATTGCTCACTGCCCTCGGACAGGTGTTACTCGGAGTGCATGACGCTGAAGAGGCCGCTTCGGTATTCGAACGAGCAATTCAAGCCGAGCCTGACAATCCGTCCAATTATCTCCATGCCGCGTTGGCTTGGAAGGAAGCTCGCAATCCGCAGAAGGCCATCGGGTGTTTGGAAAACGCGCTACGCCTCGATCCCATTGTTGAGCAGCCCTACCGCGTGCTCACCGCCATCTATCAGGAGCAAGGCCAGCCGGCGATGGTTCACCTGACGTACCAGCGGTTTCTGAAGGCCTTTCCTCAGAGCATAGAAGCCCAGAAGGCGGTAAGAGGCAATGGCCAATAAGCATGAGCCAATAGGCAAGAGCCAAGAGCGGCGCCAGCATCTTTTGTCTAATGGCTATTGCCGCTTGGCTTTTGCCGAGTGCGCTTGAAGGCCGCCATTTCCTTCTGAGCTTCTGCTGCCTGACCCAAATCGCGGTAGATTTGGGCAAGGAGAAAGTGAACGTCAGGATCGTCGGGAGCGGATTCCCCGGCGGGCTGGAGCGCCGCCAGCGCCTCGGGCTTGCGGCCAAGCTGCCGCAGAGCCTTGGCCAGCCCTAGCCGGGCGGGCACGGCTTTGGGATCGAGATCCAAGGCTTTTCGAAACGCGGCTACAGCCGGCTCGAGCTGCTCGTGCTTGCGGTAAGCCTCGCCGATCTCATATTCCGCCTCGGCGTTCGCCGGGTCGAGTTTCAACTCGGCCTGAAGCTCACCGATTGCCTGATGCCAGGCATTCGGGTCCTGAGAGTG
>JASHYZ010000125.1 GCA_030042795.1 Terriglobia bacterium
GGATAACACGCCGGATGGCGCAGACCTCTGGTCTTGGAGGTCTGCGATCTCGCAAGGCGACACGTCAACCCAGCGGCAGTAACCACGGTCAGCGTGTTTCTGACCGTGGGTTCTTTCGGTCGATAAAAGCCCACGGCTGGAAAAGCGCCAACCGTGGCTACCCGACTCGCCTCCCTCGGCACAGCTTTGGAGCGCAGCTTTGGAGTGCGGCAGCTTGCTGCCGCTTTCAACCCGCGAGCTTGCTCGCGGCGCGAGGCTCAGCGGACCGCCAGACCGTGATGCGCATAGAAACGTGAATTTTGTTCTCATTGCGTTCTGCGCTCGTAGGGCCCACCCTTGGGTCGGCCGCGGCCGGGGCAAGACCCAATACCGTTCACTTAACGTAGGGACGACCCTTGTGGTTGCCCGCAGGCGGGCACAAGGCCCGCCCTACGTCGCGTTTGAATTGATTTGAAGCCATTTCGTGGCCTATATGAACAGTATTGGGGCAAGACCCGGCCCTAGGTTGGGATATCAAAGGCGAGCCCTTGGTGAGCCACGCAGCCAGCAAGCTGGCTTGACGAAAGCGGCAGCGAGCTGCCGCACTCCAAAGCGCTTCGCGCCTGCGCGAAAGGAGTGTCTGCACCGGATGGCGCAGACCTCTGGTCTTGGAGGTCTGCGATCTCGCAAGTCGACACGTCAACCCAGCGGCAGTGTAGCCACGGTCCTCAAGTAACAGTACCTATCCAATCCGTCGGGTGGCGACGACATCTGGTCTCATGTCGTTGCCGTATCCATTGGTCCAGTCGCGCCAGAAATGCATAGGAAGCCGTATATCCCCCGCCCCCAATCACTGAATGGATCGTGACGCAGCAAGATTCGTCTACGAATAGCAGGATTCGTATATGAATTGGGCTTGCGTATCCGAAGTTGCGTGGTACACCTGGCGTGGTGGGGAAGACTCCGCGACCGAGCCTGGATAGGATCGCTCCGGCGAGCGCCCTGGGTAGTCATCGGCCATACCGGGCTCGGCGTCGGGTCTTCTCCAAATACACCTCATAAAGGAGAGAAGCATGAAGCGCATCTTGAATCTTGCAATGCCGTTCACGGCTCTTGCCGTACTCAGCCTCGTCCTGCCAGCCGCTGCAAATGGTCTGAAGTGCTCCAACGCGACCTTGAACGGCAGCTACAGTGCCACCATCACCGGAACCCTCGGCGGACTGCCTTTTGCCGAACTCGACTTAGTCACCTCAACCGGTAACGGAACTTTCAGCGGCAACGGAACCGTCTCCCTGGACGGCGCAATTTCCACAGTTAGCTTCACCGCCACCTACACGGTGAATTCCAACTGCTCGGGGTCCGCCACTCTCAGCACCGGAGTCACTCAGAACTTCAACATCAAGGCAGACGGCAGCGAAGTGATGTTCATCGCAACCAATTCCGGCGCCACGATCACGGGAGACGCCAAGCAGGTCATTCCTCCCGGGTTCGGCCACGATTAATCCGGCAATCTGAGGAGGATCACTGAATATCGTGACATGCTTGACGCGCGAAAGCCCGGGCAGGCCGGTGCATACCTTTCTTCTCAAGCGGGTGTACCGCGGAGTCTGCGCCTTTCAGACTCCGCGGCATCTCATCGCAGCCCCGCCGAGGCGGCCAGCCCGCTCCCGCCGTGATTCGCTTTCCCGCTGGCGCGCGCCTGGCAAGCTGCACAGGATCCAGTTCTTGCGCCGCTTCGCCCGAAGCGACTCGCCTAGCCTAGTTGATGACACCTAATTGGCAAGCCTAGGGGGCTTGACAAACGCCGCCGGGTGTGCGATGCTGGCATCTTGTTTGGAGGTTCCTACGCTTCCCGAATCACCCGCGTCTGGCGCGGCTTTGCTTGCGGTTGAGCGCCCACGCTTGGGCTCGAGCCGTCACGCCAACAGGCGATTCGCGAGCAGGCGTACCGCTATGCACACTACATACACCCCAGGAATGCCGATTCGACCGGAAGAGAGCTCTCAGAAAATCGCGAGATGAATATCAAGGTTGCCCAGGCAAGGGCCGAAGCATGCGCTTTTCGAGCCGACAGCCGCCAATAACCATTGCGTTTCGTCCCTTCACGGCAGGGGTCTTCATCGGTACCTGCGCTAGCTTGATATTCATCAATCGCGAAATGAAGGAAGAACCCACGATGTTGTTGATAATAAAGGATCGGCTTTGGGAACCCACGATGTGTATGAAAACAAATAAGTTATAAGATATAAGATATAAGATATAAGCCACGATGTTTATGAAAACAAAAGGGTTATCATCGGTGACGAAGCGGAAATCGCCAGCTTGTTTCGGCGTGAAACTCGGCGCCCAAGCTTGCGCGACACTGCTCACACTGACGTAATTTGTGAGTCGTCAAGTGAACCTCAATGCCGTCTGAATTGAGAAATTCCTCGCCTCACAACCTTCTCAAAGGGTTCACGTTTGCTGCGGCCGGCTTGGCCATGCTGGTGGTTCTGGCGGCCGCGCTTCTACACTGGTATTCCCCGCTAAATCGCAACTGGGTAAAGAAGGCTCTGGAAAAACGGTATCAGGCCGACGTTGAACTGAAGGAGTTCAACGCCTCGTTCTACCCCTACGTCAGCATCACCGGCGCCGGGCTGGTTCTGAGGCGTAAGGATCAACCTGACTTGCCGCCCTTCGCATCGATTGACAGATTCTCAATCAGCGCTCGCTGGGCCGGCCTGCTGCTGCGTCCGCTGCGATTCCGGGATGTCCGTCTGGAGGGCTTGGTGCTGAACGTTCCGCCGCGCCGAACCTCGTCGGACGCGAAGAAGAAGTCGAACAAGAGTAAGAAGCCGGTCTCACCCTTTCTTCTTGAGAACGTGGAGGCCGACGGCACTACCCTCAACATCCTGTCGGCAAATCCGAACAAGCCGCCGCACGTATTCGAAATCCAGAGGCTCAGACTGCAATCGGCAGGCGTTGGCCAGGCGATGTCTTTTCAGGCTGACTTACTGAACCCGGTGCCCGCCGGCGAAGTGCACTCGACTGGCCGCTTCGGTCCTTGGAATACGAGTGACCCCTCTCAGACGCCCGTCGGAGGAACTTACACTTTCAGCGACGCTGATTTATCCACCATCCATGGACTCAAGGGAATATTGTCGTCCCAAGGCAAGTACGGAGGAGTGCTTAGCAACATCAAGGTTGACGGTGAGACGGACACGCCGGACTTCGGACTCGCCATCAGCGGCAACACGGCTCATCTGAAGACTCAATTCACAGCGGTCGTCGACGGCACGACAGGTGACACGCTTCTGCAGCCGGTAACGGCCCAATTGGGATCATCGACGATCATCGCGCGCGGCAGCGTTGCGCGGGCCAGTCGCAGTTCTGGAAGAATCATCATGCTGGATGTAACCGCCAAGCCCGCGCGGCTTGAAGACCTGCTTCTCCTGGCCGTAAAGTCGCCAAAGCCGGTCATGACCGGTGCTGTTACCGTGCAAACCAAGCTCGACATTCAACCGGGTAATGAGGACATTTTGCAGCGGCTCAAGCTGGACGGGACCTTCAATATTGACTCGGCCCACTTCACCAATCCAACGGTACAAGGGAAACTCACCAGTCTCAGCCGGCTGGGACAAGGCAAACGAGGAGACCCTAGCATTCAGAATGCCCCGATTGACATGCAAGGCCAGTTTGTCCTGGCGAGCGGACTGACGAACTTTTCGAATCTCACTTTTGGCGTGCCCGGAGCAAAGATCCAAGTGCATGGCACCTACGGCCTGGCGAATCAAGCGCTGAACTTTGAGGGCGCCGTGAGCCTTGAAGCCAAAGCTTCTCAGATGACAACCGGGATCAAATCCGTCTTGCTGAAAGCGGTCGACCCGTTGCTTGAGCGCAACGGCGCCGGCATCGTTGTGCCTATCAAAATAACAGGAACTCGAGAAGAGCCGTCGATCAAGGTCGAATTTGAGAAAATCCTAAGTAGGCACGAATGAAAAGGTCGAGAGAATCTGTGTCCAATTCTCCCCACCCTGTCGAGCTGCTCTGACCTTATTCTTCCAGAGCCTCAAGGTCTGCATCCTCGGTCACGGGCGTGAGTTCGGGCCTGCCTCGCACAGCTCGAAGGATGTCTTCGGTGCGGAAGCCCCGCCGCCTCAGGCCAGTGAGGAGAGAAGCTAAGCGCGCTCGGGTAAGAGGGAGGTGCAGGCTGCCTATCTTTTTGTCCAGCGCCCTTTCAAGTAAGGCCGGCTCGTCGATCTCCTCGAAGACTGCGTTCAAGGCCGGCTCGATGGTGCGGGGATCGAGGCGCCGGGCTCTTAACTCGCGCTCGACGCGGAAGCGCCCAAAGGCCCGATTGCGGGCGAGCGAGGAGGCATATTGTTCGGCGAGTTTGCGGTCGTTGAGGAAGCCCAGCTTCTTGAGCCGCGTGACGGTTTCGTCGATCGCCTTTGAGCTAACTCTCTTCAAGCGCAGCTTCTGCTTTAACTCCGCTACCGAATATGGTCGAGCCGCGAGAGAGCAGATGGCAATTTGGAAAGCCGCCTCGCTGCGGGCCTCGGGAGTATCGGACGCGCGCACTTCGCCCGGCGGAGTTGCTGGTTGGACTCTAGGTTTCATCAGGCAAAGAAGGAAGTTGTCGCTTCCCTGTACCGACTGAGAACGGATTGGGAACAAATGGGAATTAGACCGGCCAAAAGCGCACCTTTCAGGGCGATGCTGCGCAGGTGCCTGGTATCTTTGGGTCCGGCAGGCGGGTCAGGAGTATGGACGTCAGGATCCGACCGCTACCGCTTGGCCGCAGTACGTGAGCCAGCCATGGGCGTCTTCCGCCCGGCCGTGCGCCACGTCGAGGAATCGCTGCTGAAGGCGGCGTGTGACAGCTCCCGGTTTCCCGCTACCCACCGGAATGCGATCCACCGACCGAATCGGTGTAATCTCAGCCGCGGTGCCCGTGAAGAAGCACTCGTCTGCCATATAGATCATCTCCCGCGCCACCATTTGCTCCGTGGTCGCGTAGCCCAATTCCTGCGCCAGGGTCAGGACGCAGTCCCGGGTGATGCCTGGGAGCACAGCGGACGCCAAAGGCGGAGTGATCAGCTTGT
>JASHYZ010000126.1 GCA_030042795.1 Terriglobia bacterium
GTTGTCAAGCTCCTGGAAAGTCTCAGTGATAAGCTCCCGTTTCAATGCGTCGTCACCTGACCGAAATTTCTAGGGCAATCAGCAGGCTACGGACGAGAAAACGGGCAGGGCTCGGCGTTTCTGACCAGCAGGGAGCCCCGGCAGAGAAAAGCTACTTCTATTTCCCCAAAAGAATCGGCGCGTGCGCCGAACAGTCCTACACTTGTGGCAGCGTATTTAGGCCTGTCATTGTCGACTTCGGCTTGAACATAGTAGAGTGTTGGGGGAAAGAGCCAGCCATGCCAAGTTCGAGCAACGCCTCTGGCGCGTGCGGCGAACTTTGGTTCCGGCAGGCTGGCTACACGAAGCTGGGGTATGAACAAGAGTCGGCGTCGATGGGTTGGGCTAGCAACGGTGGCTGCCGGGTTGGTCCTGTTGCTCTGGCATATCAGCCGCAGCCCTGATTGGAACCAGTTCACCTGGGAAAGCGTCTGGGCTCTGCTCGCGCACGCGAATCCTTTCTGGCTGCTGGTAGCGGTGGCGTGCACCTACTCAAGCTATGTTTTTCGGGCCTACCGCTGGAAGTTTTTCCTCGACCCGCTGAAGCCAGCCTCACTCAAGGTTCTGTTTTCGGCGCAGATTCTGGGGTTCAGCGCCGTGTACCTTATTGGCCGGCCCGGCGAGCTCGTTCGCCCGGCTTACATCGCTCGCTGGGAAGGCGTGCCCTTTGCCTCGCAGTTGGCGATTTTGGTGCTCGAGCGTATTTACGATAGCGTGGCGGTGGCGCTGCTATTTGCTCTTGCGCTTTATCTTGAGCCGATTCCCGCGGGAAGCGCCCATGCTGCTCTCACTCTCCATCGCATGTACGAAACAGCCCTCCTGGTGCTCGCAGGAACAGCAGGGCTGGTTGCGGTCCTTGTGCTTTTCCGGTTCCGGGCCGAACGACTGATCGCTTGGTGGGAACAACGGGCCGGCTTCCTGTCTTCAAAATGGCGCAGCGGCCTTGCCGCCGTGGGCCGGTCTTTCGCCGAGGGTTTGGATGTCATTGAGAACTGGCAGGACTTAGGTTACACGGCGGCCTGCACTACAATCCTCTGGATTGTGAACGTTAGCGTCTTCTGGTTCGTTTATAAGAGCCTGGGTAGCCATCTCGCGCAATTGTCCTGGTGGGCGACAACCGTGACGCTATTCTGTGCCGGAGTTGGGTTAGTGGCGCAGCTTCCCGGCGTCGGCGGCGGGTTCCAGCTTGCGGTGCTGTTTGCGTTGAAGCAGGTCCTGCATATTCCACCCACGGAAGCGACGAGCGCGGCTCTGCTGCTCTGGATGGTGATCCTGGTGCCCTGTGTTCTACTTGGAGTAGTGCTGTTGACTTACGGCGGCCTGAGTTTCAAGCATCTTCAAGACATGGTCCAAGCCGAGCAAGCGGTGGTACCCAGCCGGCGCGTCACGCGAGAGACGGTATAGCTCCCGGCTACTGGGAGTAACGTTCGGCCCGGGCCCTGGGGCAGTCAGCAACAAATATGAAGTGTCCTTTTTGCGGGCATCCGGAAGATCACGTGGTGGATTCGCGCGAGGCGAAGGTGGGCGACACCATTCGCCGCCGGCGTCAGTGCGAGAAGTGCAGGCGGCGATTTACCACCTACGAGCGCATCGATGAAATCCCTTATATGATCGTCAAGAAGGACGGCCGGCGGGAAAAGTTTGACCGTCAGAAGATTTTAGCCGGCTTGCTCAAGGCGTGCGAAAAACGTCCGGTGCCCACCGCGAAGCTGGAGGAGATTGTTGATGAGGCGGAGGCCGAAGTTGCGGAATCACCGGACCGTGAGCGCCCCAGCACGGCTGTGGGCGAGCTGGTGATGGATCGTCTCAAGAGGCTTGACAAGGTGGCTTACGTTCGCTTCGCTTCCGTCTATCTGGACTTCAAGGACGTTCGAGAGTTTATGGACGAATTGAAAGACTTGTTGAAGGCACGGGGCCAGTAAATGATCGGCGGTCACGGAGGGGACAACGTGAGTGAGGCGTGCGCTGCCCCATTGGTCGTGCTACTTCTCCCAAACGAAGGCGCCGAAGGTCTGGAACGTGCCAAACCCGAGCCGCTCATAAAACCGAAGCGCTCTGTCGTTGAGGTCTGTTACAGTCAGGGACACCTCTTGGTAGCCCAGCCGATGCGCTTCGCGAAAGGAGAGATCAAGCAGCTTGGTTCCCAGTCCCTGAGACTGGAAGTCAGAGCCTACAGCCACTTGGGGGACATGAGCGGTAGCGCGATGGACACCCGTGAGCGCCACAAGGCCAGCGAGTTTTCCCGTTGGGACGTGGTGCGCCACCAAGCACGCCTGCGGCAACGGCTCCCCGCATCCTCGAAGGTCGAAGATGTTGTCGATCAACCGCGAAGCCCCCGCGGAGCTTGCGTACTGGTCATTGATAACGGCATCGATGTGGCCCCGGTACGTATGGGCAATTAACTGTGCTGCCGGCGAATCATGGCGCCGTTCCCACGTCTCCATGGCCAAATCAGAGAGCGCGAAATGAGTGGGCGGATGCTGAGAACCGAATCGGGTTTGGAGCCCTTTGAGGTGGCACGCCATGAAACGCCGACCATAAGTTTTAAAGCCGTATTCGCTGAACCGGAACTCAAGTTCCTCGGTGCGATAATGGGGAAGTTGGGCTTCTACGCGCCTCACGCCGGGTATGGCCAGCAGGGTTTCGAGAACATGATCGAGCAAGTGCAAAGCTCGTTCGCGTGCCGGATCATTGACAACAAAGAGGTCGCCCACCAGCCCTTTTTCGCCTTCGCAGACGAAGAAGCTATAGCCCTCAATGTGGCCGTCGTTCACCAGCGCGTAACCCGAAAGCCGCTGTTCTGCCAGACACTGGCTGATGACGCGCATCGAGGGCTCGTAGTCCCAGCGCAATTCTTCGCCCCAGGCTCGCGACTCTACCTGAAGGAGAGGCGCAAAAGCATCGGCTTGGAAACGCCGGATGTCGATGATCTCAGATGCCAAGACCAACTCCTCGCGGTAAGCCTGGAACGCTGAGTATAACCTACGGGTAGGTGGGACCACCCCCGAGGACGTGGGTTTAGAGGCCTCCGCCTCGAAGTGC
>JASHYZ010000127.1 GCA_030042795.1 Terriglobia bacterium
CGGTCGCGCGTATGAGTATGGTAAAGGGTGCTCTCGCCCGCCGGCAGGATCACGTGGATGACTAGCACCGACTTATTCTTCAGCACAACGTGATGATGGGGCTCTTGCTCAACCGGCACCGGTTCCTGCTGAGCTGCAGCCGTGCCCACGGACAGGACGAGTAATGCCCACAGCCAACCCGCTTTCACCTTACCCTCCTATCGCCTGAAATAGCGAGCCTTGGAAACTACCAACTGGCTGTTCACCATCTGCTCTCATTCTAAATGACTTGCGCGGTTCCTCATTCATCGAGCTTGGCTTCGCTTAGGTTCGTTTTTTCGAGCTTTTGTTGAATCTAAAAGACTTCTCAGGGTTAGTTTTTGCAATTACAACCATACCCCCCAAGGGGTAGTGCGGGAAGCGCACTAATTCCTCACTTTCGGTCCCGCGCTGTACCCGCCTTCCAGACCGTCGGCTGGTATCCCGTCAAAGAAAAGGTGAGCCGCTGACTCAGTTTAACGTTGAGGCGGGCTCAGTGGCCGCCAGCCTCGGGAATGACAGTGTCAACCACTGTAGTTTTCAAACTGAGTCACTATGCGGACTTGGGGCCGAGGCAACGACTCTTGCCGCTACGGTTCCGAGCTCGCTGTGCCCCCAACCCCCGAATTCAGATCCTTAGGCGTGACGGGCGCCCGCGACGGCCGGCCGATAGCCGCAGGCCGCTGCTTTCTTCATGGCCTCAACGCCTTCCGCTGCGGTGATCAGGGGCGTGGTTTTAGCATTCTTCAAGGCGCCACCCGCCGAGAACGCGATGGCGAGCGCCGCGGCGCTCACGTTGTCAGGCATACTCAGGATGGCCACAACGTCATGTTCGCCAAATGCCAGCCAGCCGTTTTCAACTTTTCCGCCGAGCTTTTCGACGACCGGACGGATGGCTTCGAAGCGATTTTGAGGGTTCTTCACCAGGGCGTCCCATCCCTCCGCGGAGTACGAGCCTTGAAACAGGTAATGATGCATCGAATTTTACCTCCTCTGTGTAATTTACAGTCTGCCGCAAAAATACAACCCTTCATCCGCGGAGTCAAGCCAGGATGCCAGGATGCGAGCAGGGTGCGAGACGGGCATCCTCTTCTATCTTTGCGGTTCGGCAGAAGGCGCGGGATTGAGCGTCAAGGGCGCACCAACAGGCAGGAAGAGGTTCGTAAGGGCCCAGACGAAGGGAAGCTGTCGGCGCGAATCAAGCGTGGGCTGTACCCAATGCGCGCAAGGCCGCCGAACGGACTTGAAGACAGTGCGGCCTCGAAAAGCGCGCAGGTGCTCTTTTGAGGAGGCAAGAATCGAATTCTTCGCCGAGGTTAGGGCATGCCTCACAAAGCTACCCCCAAGGCAGCCTTGTGAGGCATCCGATGACGTCCGCGAAGAGGCGCTATCCATAATGGAGTGAGACCAACTATCAAGACGATAGATAGACGCTTCTCCGCGATCACCGCCGGCGGCCGAGGAGCACTCCGAAAATGCCCACGGCCGCCAGCGCGGGCCCCCCAACCCATCGGTTGCCGGCACCTCGAAACACGGCGCCTACCCATAGAGGCAACGTATCGAGACGGATGTTCGATAGGGCAATAAGCAAGAAGAGCGCCGGCCCAAAGAAAGCGATGTTCCGGAGCCAGATTTGCAGGGAATGGTCGAGGTGGACGCCTAAGACCCGGGAGACCACGTTCAACACGACCAATCCCCCCACGCCCCACAGCAAGCTGCGGTTCACCGGGCATTGCCGCTGCGCCGCGGCCGTCAACAACACCCCAGCTGCTAAAAGGTACGTTACAACATCGTCGGCTGCACGCACGTACGTGAGCCAAGGCGGCGGTCCGGCGGCCAATGCCCACGCAGCCACGAGCTGCAGCGCGACGATGTTACACAGCCACACCGCAAAGAGAGGGTTCTTGCGGTGAAAGCCTTGGTGAAAATACACCAACGACAAGACGAACGCTACGGTTGCGTCGAGTGCCCAAAAACTAAGCGTTTTCATTCGGGAAACCTCCGATCGTCAATGAGTCCCCGGATGCCACTGCCGAACTAAAAGGGCCATGGAGCCATGGTTAGCAGTCCTTTCCGGCCGCGAAGTCTCAGCGTCCGGGAAAAACCCTAAACCAGTGGCGGGCATCCGTAAAGGTATAGATTATTAATAATGTAATAAACTATTCACGCGTTCTGTGCGTTGTAAACGTTACGAACATTACGAACAAAATTAACAATGTTTACAAATTGTCGAGGTGCAGCCGGCGAATAAAGAATTCGAGCGGCTCGTCGGCCTTGGCCTCATCTTCGTAGAGATCGATCACCCGTTCGAGGACAATTCCAACGAGTTCAGAGCGGCGGCGCATACTGCGGCGGCACCAATTTTCCAGCGCTCTGTAACGCGCGAGCGGCAACCTAGTGGCTACCGTCACGTCGAGTTTGTCGCGTTTCTGAGCCACGGCCCACTTACCAAACCCCACATCGGTTGGACAGCATGCACCGAGCATGACGACCTCCAGAAATATTTCTCACCCGAGCTGACCAGGCAGCCTCGAGCCAAAGCTTGAAGTCACAGCAGGCAAACGCTCGGCTCGACCTGGTGACGGCCACACACTTCACGATCGGCTTGCGGTCGACCCCACACCCCAAATACCTCATCGACAAGGTGCCTTCCATAATCGATTTCCTTCGATCGCTCCCTGCGGCAACCCGCGCGCTACTTTCAGTTGTTCGCGCTCACGCTGGAGCGAGTCGCAATGCAATAAATCTTCACGGTTCCCTGGTTCTGCGCGGCGTTGCCGGAAAAAAAGACCTGGCAAGTCACCACGCCTGTCGAGTCGTTGATATCGAGCTGATAGGGGACAATCAGCAGGTTCCCGCTCCCAAGGTCGCTCGAGGAAAGCGCTGGAAATAAAGCTTGTCCCGGTACGAAGCCCGCCGCCGGCTGCCGGCTAGAGGCGAATATCGGGATAAAAGCGCACTCGGAGCGTTGATACGCGTAGCCGTCAACCGGACTCGTCGGCGTGGGTACGGTGTTGCCGCTCGTATAGAAACCCATGTAGATCACTTCGCAACGGACCGCGCCAAACTTGGCGTTGTGCGAAATCTTCAAGATGGAATCGTCCGTTAGCGGCTGGCCGCCGGCTATCGCCGAATCAGCGAGATCGAAGAAGCCGGGAATAGCGGACATCGTGAGTTGGCTCATGATCGCTACGATCTAACCTCGGATTGGGAGTCTGGCGCTTCGTCTTGCTTTCTCATTGAACCTC
>JASHYZ010000128.1 GCA_030042795.1 Terriglobia bacterium
CGCAGTAGGACTAATAGAAGTTTTGAACGACTCCGTTCACCGGCTGCGTTCCGAAGTGTCCGCTGGCGTCACCAGTGAAAATCAACTGGACGTTCGTAAACGCAGCGCTGGTTCCCCCGGTGACTTCAATCGTCAGAGTGGAATTGGGCAGCACCGGGCTCCCGTTTTTGTTTATGACTAGCGTGCCCCCGGTGACCTCGAAACCGCCCCCGGTGAGTCGAGTAACTTGGCCACCCACGACACTGATGGTGTGCGTATGGGGCATGCGGGCGGGCGGATCATCCGGGTCGATGCCGCAGCACACAAGCGTGTAGTCAGACATCTCCATGGTGAACTGGGCCGAAAAGTTGGCTTTGTTTTTCTCGACCGTGAGCTGCCACGTGCCATGCATCTCCCAGGGCCCAGTCGGAGTTACAGTGGTTTCAGGGCTAAAGTCATTGATCAACCCGTTGAAGTTTGTCGGCGTTTTGGCCGAAGCATTCATGGCCGCTACCATGATCGCGGCATTAAGCAGAACCAACCACGCTAATCTTCGTCGCATGTTGACATCTCCTTTTCCTTTGTGTCGTTGGCGTCGCCGGTTGGAGACGCACGGCCACAATGGGATGCCGTGGCCGGTGTCGTCAAGCTGCAAAGTGCAGAATGGCCTGCAGGCCTCGATTTGCCGTCAAATGCCGTGTTTTGCGGTAGCCGCGCCGTAGAGTTACAATTCGGGTTCACTGGCGCGCAAAAGACGGGACTAATCGGGAGAACGCGATGCGGGACCCGTTCCCTGGCACACCGCCATCCGTGAAGCCATCGGAAGAGCGGCTGAATTCGTGGAAGGAAATCGCGGCATACCTCAAGCGCGATGTGACGACGGTGCAGCGCTGGGAGAAGCGGGAGGGGATGCCCGTCCACCGGCACCTGCATGACAGGATGGGCTCGGTGTACGCGTTTCGGGCGGAGCTGGACGCGTGGGTGAGCAGCCGGAGTTTTCGGGCAGCGCCAGAGAACGGAAACAATGACCCCTCCCCCAATCCCCTTGCGCCGCCGCAGCGCTCGGCCATATCGACTCCTCGAACTCCGTGGAAGCTCGCCTTGGCGCTGGCCGGGGCGGGAGCCGTCCTGGCGGTCCTCACCGGCGTCTGGTTGCAGAGGACGGAATACTTCTGGCGAAATCCTATCGCCGCCGCGCGATTTCAGACCGTGACGGACTTCGGCGGCATGGAACAGGCCGCTGCGGTGTCACGCGACGGCCACCTTGTGGCGTTTCTATCGGATCGCGACGGACAAATGGATGTCTGGGTTACCCAGGTGGGGTCGGGACTATTCCACAACTTGACCCACGGCAGCGCGCAGGAACTCGTCAATCCATCGGTTCGTACCTTGGGGTTCTCGCCCGATGGCTCTCTCGTTACGTTTTGGGTTCGCAGGCAGGACGGCTCGAGCCGCAGCGACATCGGCGTCTGGGCCCTGCCCACCCTGGGCGGACCGCCAAGGCCGTACCTCGAAGGTGTGGCCGAGTTTGACTGGTCGCCCGACGGCTCGCGGCTCGCCTACCACACCACCGGACCCGGAGACCCGCTGTTCGTTTCACACGGCAGTCGGCAACCGCAGGAACAGCCCATCTTCACGGCGCCTGCCGGGCTCCATTCTCACTTTCCGTTGTGGTCGCCCGACGCGTCCTTCATCTACTTCGTCCAGGGCTCCCTCCCGGACAAGTTGGACATCTGGCGCATCGCTCCAACCGGCGGGACCCCTGAACGGATCACGTCGCACTTTGCGCGCGTGACTCATCCGGTCTTTTTGGACCGGCACACGCTGATGTACCTCGCCAGCGATGCCGATGGTTCCGGGCCGAGCCTCTATAGCATGGACGTCGAGCGTCGCATTCCTCACCGGCTGACTTCTGGCCCGGATCGGTATACTTCGCTAGCGGCCAGCGCTGACGGCCGCCGTCTGGTGGCCACGCTCGCAAGAACGAAGAGAACGCTCTGGCGCCTGCAGATCGCCGATTCGCCCAGCGACATGTCCGCGGCTGCTCCACTCTCGCTGACGACCGGCACGGGGTACTCCCCACGACTGGGTCCAAATTATCTTCTGTATGTTTCTGAAACCGGTACGGGCGAGAGTATCTGGAAGCTCGCCAACGGAACTGTAACCCAGTTGTGGAGTGGTCAGGGAGCACGAGTCTTTGGCGGCCCGGCAATCTCCACCGATGGACGGTATATCGCATTCTCGGCCCGTCAACACGGGCAGGCGCTCTTGTACGTGATGCAGGCCGACGGCACGAACGCGCGGATTGTGGCCGATTCGCTCGACCTGCAGGGCGCCCCGGCATGGGCGCCCGACGGCCAGTCAATCACCTCAGCGGCAAACGATCACGGCGTTTCCCACCTTTTCCGCGTACCGGTCGACGGACGCTCCCCCGATCTTTTTGTCGGGGAGTACTCGGTCGATCCGGTGTGGGCGCCCGGCGGCCGCTTCGTTGTCTACTCGGGCGCCGACATCGGCGCTACGTTTTCGGTGAAAGCCGTCACGGCCGAGGGTGCGGCGCATCCCCTGCCGGCTCTTACCCTGACTCGGGGGGCTCGACACTTGGTCTTCCTGCCTGGAGGACGGGCACTCGTGTTCCTGCGAGGAGAGATTCGGCATAAGAATCTCTGGCTCGTCGACCTGGATACGGACGCCGAGCGGCCGTTAACCAACTTTCCTCCCGACTTCGATATTCGCGATTTCGACGTCTCCCCAGACGGCAGTGAAGTTGTGGTCGAACGAGTCCAGGAGCGGTCGGACGTGGTGCTGCTGGACCTTCCGCGACGCTAGCCCGGTCTCAATCCGGTACGCAGGATGGCGCAGACCTCTGGTGTGCAAGGTCTGCGATGTCCCGAAGGGACACTCTTCGCTTCCGTCCGGCACAGCTAGGCTTTACCTGTAGCGTGTTTGTGCTTCATGCTGAGGATTGCGCTTGCCGCTCCGGTTTCATTGGAGATTGGACGTAGCAAGTAGCAGTGAGAAGTCGCGTCGCGAGATCGCAGACCCTACAAATCAAGGGTCTGCGCCAGCCCGCCGCTTTCCCGACTGTGGGCCTTTTGAACGAACCGCACCGCCTATTACGAACCTACTTGCCTAGCCTCCCATTCCTTTTAACCTTCAATCGTCAATCGCGGGGTGGCGACGGCATCACCTTTTGTCGTGGCCACCCAAGCGGGTCTTGGCCGGGGGCAAGCTCCGGCCCTACGAGGAACCGGAGCACAAGATTTCACTTGACTTCTCACCTGTTTTGCTATATATAATCAAGT
>JASHYZ010000129.1 GCA_030042795.1 Terriglobia bacterium
GGCCATTGGGGACAAATTCGCGAGTGTACTGGAAGAGCTGACGCGGAGCCACGGCGGGCGACAGCAGGGTGTGCCCGCCGACCGCGTTGGGGAAACGGGGGCCTGAAGGCGTGGTCTATCTCATGTACCATGAACTGGAGCCTCCAGGACACACCCCGTGCCGGAGCGAGACCGGCTATGTGCGCTATATGCTGCGCAAAGAAGAGTTTGAGGCCCAGATGGCGTTGCTCAACGAGCACGGCTTTCCAGGGCTGAACGTCTCGCGGGACAGGGCCGGCGACCACCCTGGCAGCGGCGTTGTGATTACCTTCGACGACGGCTGTGAGACGGATCTGACTGTCGCCGCTCCGCTTCTGCTGTCTCGCGGCTTCAATGCCACGTTTTATTTGGTTGCCGGGTTTGTTGGGCGTCAGAGGTACCTTTCCGCGGTCCAGGCCACCGAACTGGCTGGAATGGGTTTTGAGATCGGGTGCCACTCGATGACACACGCATATCTAGCTGGTTTGACGGAAAAAGAACTCAAAGTCGAAGTTGTGGAATCCAAGGACAAGCTGGAGCAAATCATCGGACAGCGCGTGAATCATTTCTCCTGTCCGGGTGGACGCTGGAGCAGCAGGGTGGCGCGCATGGCCCGGCAGGCAGGTTACGAAACGGTGGCCACGAGCAGGGTGGGAACCAACTCGGCGCATTCGGACCCGTTCCGTCTCAACAGAGTGGCAATCCTGCGTGGTCTCAGGCCTGCTAATTTCGTCCGTGTCAGCCGTGGTGGCGGTATGGTACAGCAGCGATTCGCGCAATCTCTCCGGGCAGCCGCCCAGCGCGTCCTGGGTGACTCGCGTTATGACCGGCTACGAGGGCTATGGCTGCGCCGCTCTTGAAGGAGCTAAAGGACTTATTGGGAGGCACTTTAAGGAGGGCATTGCGCTGTAAACACCTTGAAGAGCCCGCTCCTCTACTGAAATTGGTGTTGTATGGTTGGCCTATTGGATCAATTCTTACTTTTGATATAATGTCTTTTTCTCCGGTTGTCGCTAACAGCGAATGCTCGTGTCCCCCAAGCAGGTTGCGGAGCCTCGAGGGCGGGCGCGACTGACCGTCTCGTCAGGAAGGGGAGGGGCAAGCCGGATGATTGGTTCGCAACGACTGATTTTGCGGGGTGTTGCGAAACTGGCTTGATTAGAGCCACATAACCGCGTGTGGTGCGCCACTGGGGCCTGATTCTCGGCGGAGGCTCGCTGCAATACGCCCAGGCTGAACGTCGTCACTAAACGGCGTTGGACTCCGCTCCCCGGCCTTCCTTCACATGGTCCGACTATTTAACGTTTACTATCCGAAGAGAACCCTCGTTCTGGCGGCATCTGAAGCTGCGCTGGTGCTGTTGGCATTGCTGGTTCCTATGACCGTGCAATTCGTGGGCGACCTTTCCGAGATGCCGAGTTTCGGCGAGCGGTTTCTTAAGCTTTTGCTGGCCGCAGCCGTCGTCATTCTCTGCGCATACTATCTCGATCTCTATAGCCCCACAACGCTTACGAACCCGAGGGAGGTTTGGACCCGGGCCATGATGTCGCTTGGCGCCTCCTGCATCGTCCTGGCGGCCGTCTATGCGTTGCTCCCCACCACGCGACTGCCTCAGAACGTGATTCTTCCCGGTATCGTCCTGACCAGCGTGGCCTTCGTCGGCTCCCGGCGAGCCTTTTCGAGGCTTAACCGTTCGGCACGCTTGGCTGAGCGCGCCATCCTGCTGGGAGCGGGACCACTGATCAAGCGGCTGGCTGACGAGGTGATCTCAAGGCCGGAACTGGGAATACGTCTAGTCGGTTATGTAGGGCGTCCTTTGCCAAACGGCTTCGAGCTTGCTCCCAACCTGCCATTTTTGGGTGAGGCATCGAGTTTCGGAGAAATTATCCACGAAAAACCCGTGGACCGCGTTATCGTCACCATGTCGGACCGGCGGGGCACGCTTCCGGTCTACGACCTCCTTCGGCTCAAGACTCAAGGGACTCTGGTTGAGGATGGCGTACATTTCTACGAAACGATCTCCGGCCGAATGCCGGTGGACGCGGTACGCCCGGGCGCGATGCTGTTTTCCCAGGGCTTCCACGTCTCGCAGAGTCTACTCCTTAAGAAGCGTTTGTACAGCCTGATTATCTCGGGCGTTGCCTTGGCTATTTTGACTCCCGTGATGGCCCTAGTTGCGCTCGCCGTCGCCCTGGAGTCCCCAGGAGGCGTTTTGTTTCGGCAGAAGCGCGTGGGTTTGGGCGGACGGGTTTTTGAGATCCTCAAGTTCCGGTCGATGCGAGTGGGTGCAGAGTCAAGTACGGGTCCCGTGTGGGCCCAGGAGGAAGACCCACGCATTACGCGCGTGGGACGTATTCTGCGAAAGCTCCGGCTCGATGAGTTGCCGCAGCTCATCAACATTCTCCGCGGCGACATGAGCATCGTGGGTCCGCGCCCGGAGCGGCCTCATTTTGTCGAGATGCTCTGCGAACAGATCCCCTACTATGGTTTGCGTCATTCCGTACCACCGGGTCTCACCGGCTGGGCGCAGGTCTCCTATCCTTACGGCTCAACCGTTGAGCAGAGCAAGGAGAAGCTTGAATACGACCTTTTCTACATTAAGAATATGTCCCTTTCGCTTGACCTGCTGATTCTCTTTTCGACACTGAAGATCGTTCTGCTCGGCAAGGGTGCTAAATGAAGTGGGCGTTCTGGATCTCGGCGCTCCTGATTTTCTACGCCTACCTGGGTTATCCGGCGCTGATCTATCTGCGGGGCTGTTGGAAACCTCTTGCCGTGCGGCGCACCTCCACGCTTCCGCCCGTCTCCATCGTGATGGCCGTTCATAATGGGGGCAGTGTGCTGAAGGCGAAATTGGATAATCTCAGCATGTTGGACTATCCCGTGGAACTCGTTGAGGTGGTTGTGGTTTCAGACGGTTCATCGGATGAGACCAATGAAATCCTTCGGGATTGGGAGGGAGAACGACGGCGGACGATCATTTTGCCGAAGAACGAAGGCAAGGCGGTGGCCCTGAATCGCGCGGTGGAAGCGGCCGCGCAGGAAGTGCTCATTTTTACAGACGCTCGCCAGCTCATTGACCGCAACGCTATCCGGTGCCTCGTGCAGAACTTTGCGGATCCCGGCGTGGCCTGCGTGAGCGGCGAGCTGATCCTGAGTGACGAAGGGGCGGGCGCAGCCTCCTCCGGACTTGGGCTCTACTGGGAGTTCGAAAAGAAGGTACGTCAGTGGGAGAGTGCAACGGGATCAGTGGTAGGCGTCACCGGTGCGCTCTACGCCGCGCGGAAGCAGTTTGTGCCATCACTTCCGCCGGGGACGATTCTGGACGATGTCTACATTCCGGTTGAAGCCGCGGGGCGAGGCAAGCGAGTGCTGTTCGAAGACCGCGCTCTTTCTTACGATCGCCTGTCACACGGCAGCCACGAATTCTGGCGTAAGGTTCGAACCCTGGCGGGCAACTATCAATTGCTCCAACTGGCGCCATGGCTGCTGACCACGAACAATCCAATTCGCTTCCGATTTGTGAGCCATAAACTGGCGCGCCTGCTGGTTCCCTTTGCTCTGCTAGGAGTTTTGATTTCCTCGGCTCTGCTCAAAGCGCCATTCTACAAGCTGGCGCTGGCTGGTGAGCTGGCGCTGTGCCTGTGTGCTGTGCTTGGAGCTATTCGCTTACCGCTCGGATTCCTATCCCGGCCCGGAAACGCGTGCGCTGCATTTCTGGTGCTTAACGCTGCTGCCGTGGTGGCTTTCGCGTACTTTGTAACCGGCCGTAGAGTGGCTTGGACACGGTAACGCTGGAGATGAAGCAGCGATGGCGCTTGCGTCCGCCAGGAGCGCGAAGTGCGCCGCAAGCGTTTGCAGCCTCGGAGACTTGGATGAATCAGCGCGAAAGCGCAAACACGGCCGGAACGCCCGAGTTCCAGCCTGCCACTGAGCCGAACGCCATTCCTCGCGTTTTCCTGATGATTGACAGCTTGCAGACGGGTGGTAGCGAGCGGCAGTTTGCTTCCTTGGCGCGCTCTCTAGACCGCAGCGCTTTCCATGTACACCTGGGTTGCATCCAGAAGCGCGGCGGATTTCGCGAGGGTCTTGACGAGATAGCGCAGTTTGGCCTCGGGGGCAGTTTATATGGTGCACAGTCTCTCAAAAGCCGCTTTCGCCTGGCGCGCCATCTTAAGCGCTGTGATGCAGCAATCGCCCACGCTTTCGACTTCTACACGAATCTCACCTTGGTTCCCTCGGCGCGACTGTCACGCGTGCCAGTTGTAATCGGCAGCCAGAGGCAGATCGGCGACCTTCTTACACCCGCGCAGGCGCGCGCCCAGATAGTGGCCTTTCGCTGGTGCGATCGCGTGGTGTGCAACTCGAGAGCTGCGGCGGAGAGATTGGCAAGCCAAGGTTTGCAGCCAGGTAAAGTGGTGGTAATCGGCAACGGACTTTCACCCGAAGCGTTTAATGAGTGTCCGCCTGCGTTGCCTCGCTCACCTGGCGTTTTGCGAGTGGGCATGATCGCGCGGATGAACCTGCGCGCCAAGAATCATCTGACCTTTCTGCGCGCGGCCGCCACGTTGGAGAGCCGGTATCCGGCCCTTGAGGTTTTGCTGGTGGGCGACGGCCCCTTGCGCCCAGAGCTTGAGATGGAAGCGCAGCGACTAGGGCTTGGCGAAAGGGTCCGCTTTCTCGGCGACCGGCGCGATATCCCAGCTCTTCTGGCATCAATGGACGTTTCCGTTCTGCCTTCAGCGTCCGAAAGCCTGTCGAATGTAGTCCTGGAGTCGATGGCAGCCGGTGTGCCCGTGATTGCCACTCGCGTGGGTGGCAACGTTGAACTCATCGCTGAGGGCCGCGGCACCCTCGTGCCGCCGGGAGACGAAGAGGCTTTGGCTGCTTCGATGGAGAGGCTGCTCCAGGATTCCTCGCTCCGGGCGAAGTGGGGCGATAGCGGCCGGCGCTTTGCGCTTGAGAATTTCACTCTCGAGCGCATGCGCAGGAGCCATGAGGACCTCTATAGCGAATTGCTGAGCGAAAAGGGCTGGTATAGACAGAGCGGCCACAAGCAGCGGGCCCGCCCACGAATGACTGCTTCGGCAGCGAAACCTCTGCGGGTGGCGATCGTAGCCGCATCGATGCGTTACGTGGGCGGCCATTCAGTTCAGGCTGACCTACTGGTGAGATCCTGGCACCAAGACCGGGCCGTGGAAGCGCGCTTCATTCCCGTGGACCCGGCGTTTCCGCGAATGCTGGCGTGGCTCGAACGCATCCCCTTTCTGCGTACGGTGATACGGCAGCCTATTTATATGGCCAGTCTCTGGCGGGCTTTCAAACAGGCCGACATTGCCCACATCTTTTCTGCGTCCTACTGGTCGTTTCTGGTTGCGCCGGCGCCCGCCTGGTTGGTGGCTCGCGTTCGAGGTGTAAGAACGCTGATCAACTACCACAGCGGAGAGGCTCAAGATCATCTGCGCCGCTCTCGCACCGCCAAGGAGATCCTGCGCCGCACAGACCGGTTGATCGTCCCCTCACGGTACTTGGTGGATGTCTTTGGCGAGTTCGGTTTGGACGCAAAGGCGGTGCCGAACATCGTGGACTTGGAACAGTTTTCATTCCGCGTTCGGGAACCGCTGCGTCCGCGCCTGATTTGCACTCGAGGATTTCACCCTTATTACAGTGTGGACATTGTGGTGCGCGCCTTTGCTGAGGTCAAGCGAATCTATCCCGAAGCCACGCTTTGTCTGGCCGGTGGAGGCCATGAGGAGAGAAGCATCCGCAATCTCGTGCGCAAACTGAGACTTGAGGAATGTGTCAATTTCGCCGGCATCGCTTCGCGGCAGGAGATCGGGCGGCTATACGATGAAGCGGACGTCTTCCTTAATGCATCGTGGCTCGATAATATGCCGATTTCAATCCTCGAAGCCTTTGCATGCGGGAC
Source organism: Terriglobia bacterium (assembly GCA_030042795.1). Next base: position 5,948 of record JASHYZ010000129.1, read on the forward strand.
GCCGGTGGTGACCACCGCTCCTGAAGGGATCAAGTATCTCGTCGAGCACGACCGCACGGGCCTGCTGTCAGAACCCGGAGATTGGATGGCCTTGTCTGCCAATGTCATTCGCGTTCTGCGTGATGCGGACCTCGCCGCGCGTGTCGCGTCCAACGCGCATGAAGAGTCGAGACGCTACCGCTGGCGAGCGGTCCGGGAACAGTGGTTGGAGGTTTACCAGTCTTTGCGGCGAGAGAAGGCACCCGAACATGCTGTCGATCTAACGGAGTTACCCGTGGAACCTGCGGGCATCCGAACCAGCGCGAGCTCGCCGCGGACGCAAGAAGATATTGCCAACTCGCGAGTGTGATACTCTGCTTAGAGGCGGGCCGGTCAACGCCTTGAGCCCGCGCCTTGAAACCATAAGCCAAAGCAAGCTGCACGAAAAACGGGATATAAGGGGCACAATGTCGACAAGTACTGAGACCCTAGCCGGCACGGACGGCCTGATACTTTTCTTACGTCATCTCGACGAAAAAACCGCCCGCATTGGCGTGATTGGCTTGGGTTACGTCGGGCTTCCTCTAGCCCTGCTGTTCTCACGCCGAGGCTTTGTGACCATCGGTCTCGACATTGACGATTTCAAGGTTGACCTTTTGAGCCGGGGCGAGAGCTACATCAAGCATATCCCGGCGGCGGTTATCCAGGAGCAGTTCCGGTCCAAACGCCTCTCGGCCACGACGGACTTTTCGGAGATCGCATCGCTCGACGCCTGCATCATCTGCGTGCCTACGCCTCTCAACGAGTATCGCGAGCCGGACCTCTCCTACGTGGAACAGACGGCTGAAGCCGTCAGCGCGCACCTTCGCCCGAATCAGCTCGTGGTGCTGGAGAGCACGACTTACCCCGGGACTACCGAGGAGCTGGTGCTTCCGATCCTCGAGCGCTCAGGCCTGCGCTGCCCGATCGAGCCCTATGATGCTGCCACGGTTTCGGTTCAGTCGTGCCAAAGCGCCGAGAACGGTTTCCTGCTGGCGTTCTCGCCGGAGCGCGAGGATCCCGGCAACAAACAATTTGAAACGCACCAGATTCCGAAAGTCGTGGGCGGCGTCAATGCGCCGAGCGCCCTGGCTGCGCGGGCACTCTACTCCCAGGCTTTTGAGCGGACAGTTCTGGTGAGTTCCGCACGCGTTGCCGAGATGGCGAAGATTCTCGAAAACACGTATCGATGCGTGAACATCGCGCTGATCAATGAGCTGAAGCTGCTCTGCCTGCGAATGGGGATCAATATCTGGGAAGTGATCGAAGCCGCCAAGACCAAACCTTTCGGATTCACGCCTTTTTACCCAGGTCCTGGTCTCGGAGGACACTGCATTCCTATTGACCCGTTCTACCTCACGTGGAAGGCCCGCGAGTATGAGCTTGCCACCCGATTCATCGAACTGGCCGGCGAGATCAACTCTTCGATGCCCGGGCATATTGTCGACGCCGTGGGAGAGGCGCTCAACCAGCGCGGGCAGTGCTTCAGGAATTCGAGGATTCTCGTGCTGGGTGTGGCATACAAGAAGGATATCGACGATCTTCGCGAATCGCCGTCGCTGCGCATTATCGAGCTTCTGCAGGAGCGCGGAGCTCTCGTCGATTATAACGACCCGTATTTCCCGAAGCTCCACAAGATGCGCCGCTATAACTTCGGCCTGTCTTCAGTTTCTTTGAGCGCCGAAACGCTGGCGCGATACGAAGCGGTGGTGATTGTGACGGATCATTCGAGCTATAATTACCAATCCATCGCGCGGCATTCGAAGCTGCTCATCGATACGCGCAATGCCACTCAAGGCCTGCGGGAATACCGCGACAAGATCGTCCACTGCTAGCAGCGTCCTCACGCGCGTTTCGATGACCCAAACTCGTGACTACCACAGTGCGCTCAACCGGCGTCCTCGACTTCCGTACCGCTGGCTGCTCTGGCTTTTGGTTGCGTCGCTTGCCGTTTTGCTGCCGCTTCTGCGTTGGGGCGGGTATCTTCTCGTCGCCAACAACTCTCTGCCTGCTCACGCGCAGGGCGCCGTAGTGCTCCAAGGCTCCGTTCTCGGTGAGATGACGCGCGTGGCGGGAGCGATCCGGCTGTTGCGCCAGGGCATTGTCAGCCAAGTCTTGCTAAGCGTGCCCCGAGAGTCTTACTGGGGTCAATCGGTGCCTGACGCGGCGCGCGGCTACCTTGAAAAGAACTACGGAATCGAAATCGCCGACTGCTTCGTATTCTGCGAGACCGGTCCCGAGGTTGACTCCACCCAGCAAGAAGCCGAAGCCCTCATTGCCTGCGTTCACCAGCGGGGTTGGACGTCGATTGTGGTTGTGACTTCGAATTACCATACGCGACGCGCCGGTCGGATCTGGCGCAAGATGCTGCGCGATATCCGGCCGCCAGTGAACCTTGCTATTGACGGCGTTCCCGACCCCGAATTTCAGCCACAAGGATGGTGGCGCCACCGGCTCTATGCCAAAACGTGGTTCTACGAATTCACCAAACTACTGTCGGAACGGGTGCTCTGAGGATGTACCAGCGCTCAGCCCAAGTCTCCTCACAGGCGACTGCCGGTTGCCCTTCCCAATACGCCTCGCTGCCCGCTTACTTCTCACGCCGCAGCGAGCGAGACGGTAGACTTTGTCTCCTTAAAGCGCATCATTCCTGGTTCGTGAGGCTCGCCTTCAAGGAACAGGCGAAACCACAGTTCTAGATTCAGCAGCCGCCAGATGCGGTCGTGGTGGTCTCGGTACTTCGTCCGATGCTCTTGGAAGAGGCGCCTTACGGCAGCCGTCTTGAACAAGCCGCGACGAATAGTGCGAGGCTCTGTAAGTAGGCTCTCAATTCGATCCAAGGAGGGCCCCGCCATCCATCCACTCCACGGCGTGGGAAAGCCGAGCTTGGGACGATAAAGTATTGAATGGGGGAGAAGATCCTCCACCGCCTTTTTGAGAATACGTTTCCCGGCCAGGCCCCCCACCTGAAAGTGTTGCGGAATGTTGATGGCGAACTCCACCAGCACGTGGTCCAGGAATGGCACGCGGCTTTCGATGGACGCCGCCATGCTCATGTTGTCCTGCTTCATTAGCAGCTCCACCAGATAGGTTTTGATGTCCGTGTAAAGCAGCCGCTGGAGCAGGCCGCCCGGCGCGCGATCCCACGTCTGCATCACATTGCGATAGGCTGCGAGCGCCGGGGGTTCAGTGGAAACACCCATGGCCAAGAGATCCGCCTGGTCTTTTGCGCTGAAAGCAGAGAAGAAATTGTCAAAGTAAAAAGACGCCCAGGCCTCGCCGTCCTTCGCCAGAAACGTATGCTCCAGCTTGCGCCGCAAAGTCGCGTGAAGCAGCGGCGACTCCGCGATAGCGCCGCGGATTCCCTGGCGCAAGGGCCTCGGGACTGCGCGCCGGTAAATGCGGTCCAAAATAACATTCTTCAGGCTGAATGCGTATCGGGTGTAGCCTGCCAGCGTCTCGTCCGCGCCTTCGCCCGTTAGCACCACGGTTACCCGTTCGCGCGCCAGCCGGGCTACGAAGTATAGCGCCACGCTGGAGGGCCACACGATGGGCTCATCCTCATGCCAGATCAGCTTAGGCAGGGCATCGAAAAAGTCCCGACAGCTCACGCGAACTTCGTGATGGATGGAATTCAGGTGCCCGGCCACGGTGCGTGCGTAAGGCAACTCGCTATAAGACTCCTCTTCGTAGCCCACCGAAAAAGTCTCCACGGGCGCCTGCCTGATTTTTGTCATTAAAGCGGCGACGGCGCTCGAATCCACTCCACCGCTGAGAAAAACGCCAAGAGGC
>JASHYZ010000130.1 GCA_030042795.1 Terriglobia bacterium
TCAATCCGGTGGAATACCTGTGGGGCTATTGGAAGCAACACGAACTACCCAACGTTTGCCCTCGGGACTACTGGGAGCTGGACGATCGAGCGAGACGGACGTTGAAACGCATTCGGCGTCGTCCGCGCATCTTGGCGGCGTGCTGGCAGCAATCCCATTTGGCGCTTGCCTGAACTATATTATGCGAGACTCAATAGGAGCCTCTCAATATGGTTTTGGCTCGCTGCGTCCGCGGGTTTTTCGGCGTCGATGCCAGAAGTATCCGGCGAGGGGAACCAGCAGCGTGCTCCAAAGCCATTGCCAGTTGCCGGCCACAAATCCGGTCACCACATCCACCGTCCGGACCCGTACGCGGATGATCTTGGTGAAAGTCTCCAATCGGCGGGGAGTCGAGGCGCCGTTGCCCAGCTCGAGAACCGCCTCCAGATCCAACTGCAAGTCGAGGCTGCCGCTCTCAGTGGGGGTCACGGTCCAATCCCATTCCGTCGGCTGCGTGCCGCTCACCGCTTGAGTCTGCGCACCCGTCGGGCTGATCTCAAAACCCTGGCCGGTGAGGGTAGCCTGCATCAGCGGCGAAACCTGGATGCTGGCGGTTTGCACGTTCTCCTGCGCGCCCAGCAGATTGTGTAATTGCTGGGCAAGCTGATCGGCGGTCGCCGCCGGCGACAGAATCACGCTGATGGGGTGGCTTTCGCCCTTGAACATGGTGGGCGGCGGGTTGTAGGCAACCTCGCCGACGCGGAGTTGCGACAAAGCCTGATCGACAACGTTGAAGTCGATGGACGTTGGCGCAGCCCCGAGGCGGCGGGGAGGGTTCGCGGGCGGCCTCTCCGAGCCGAGGGATGAGGTTCCGCCGGCGGACGGACGGGCTGGCGTGCCACTCTGGACGTTTCGCGGCGGAGGGGCTTCTGCGCAGGAGGTAGAGAGCACGGCCAGGAGAAAAGAGGCCATGATTCGAGGCGTGAGGACCTGAAAAACTGTTTTGGGCGACATAGGGCAGCCCGTGTCTGCCCAAGTGCCACTGTCAAGCTAGGGACCGGACGGCGGGCGTCACGAGTGTATCCCAGCCCGGCGTTCACCGGCAACCGGAACCACGGGCGGTGGTGGGTCAATTGAGGTAGGGGCGGCAGAGACCGTTGCCTCCGCTACTACTGATAGCCTGAATTTCTCACCAAGATTTACAGGAACGCGAGACCCACATCAATGGCGACTCGCTATTGCCGTCCTCACAATTCCTGTGATAAATAGTTCTGCGGCAGAAGCTCGGCTGAATCGTTCAGAGATACAAGTGAGGGGGCCTAACGAGAACTATACAGAGCCCATTAAGTCGTGACACATGGTGCAGCGTGAAGGGCACGGCTTCAGCCGTGCCCTTCACGCTGCACCATGTGTCACGACTTAATGCGTTCCGTATAATTGGTCGCTTCTATAATAATGACGGTCAGAGGCCGCTGCTACGGGGTGAGTTATGCCACTACAGTCCAAGGTTGCTTCCAAAGTTTTTGGCGGAACTGTCGCTGCGGTTCTGGCGGCTTGCGTTTGCGCGGGAGGTCAAACGGCGCAAGGCCCGGTAGACCCCGGCGTTCGCGCCGGAGCGGCCGGCGCCGGAGGTCCGTTGCCGGGTCTGACGGCGGACGAAACCGTCTTCTTTCAGGATGGTCTTTCCCGGTTTCAGGACGTCGAGACCGTGACCGGAGGCAACAACACCGGTCTCGGGCCTCGCTTCAACTCCGTTCAGTGCTTTTCCTGCCACTCGCAGCCAAGCGCCGGGGGTTCAAGCCCGGCGCAGAACCCGCTGATCGCTGTTGCCACTCTTGATGGGGCAAAAAACACCGTGCCTTGGTTCATCACGGCGAATGGTCCGGTGCGCGAGGCGCGTTTCAAGCGGAATCCGGACGGAACAAACGACGGCGAAGTACACGCCCTGTTCGTCATCACCGGCCGCAGTGACGCCGCAGGGTGCAACATCGCCCAACCCGACTTTCTGCCTGCCGGAAACCCGCTCACGGGCCGCGGCGGGAATCGGAACATCATCTTCCGCATTCCAACACCGGTTTTTGGCGCCGGACTCATCGAGGCCATCTCTGACTCCGCAATTCTGGCAAACCAACAGGCCAATCTCTCTCAGAAAAGGGCGCTGGGCATTTCCGGTCACGCCAACGCCCATCTGAGCGGCAACGCCAACATCAGCGCCAACGACGGCACCATCACCCGCTTCGGATGGAAGGCCCAGAACAAGTCTCTCCTGATGTTTGCAGCCGAAGCCTACAACGTGGAGATGGGGATCTCCAACCAACTCTTCCCGCAAGAGCGCGACGAAACTCCAGGCTGCCTCTTCACGGCCACTCCCAACGATACCGTTAACTTCACCACTACTCCCACACCGAGCGCCAATACTAATACGGCCGTCCTCTCCGACATCGAAGCCTTTGCTGACTTCATGCGGATGCTGGCTCCGCCCGCGCCAGCGCCTGAGACGCCGTCAACCGCGAAAGGACGGGCGCTCTTTGCTCAGGTCGGTTGTGTGCACTGCCATACGCCTTCGTTTACCACGGGCAAGATGATCGCCAGCGGTTCCTCGACGTCGCCAAGCGCGGCGCTCTCGAATCAACCGGTGAATCTTTACTCCGACATCCTGGTGCACCATATGGGCAAGGGTCTGGAAGATGGCATCACGCAAGGCAGCGCTGGCCCTGATGAGTTCCGCACGGCTCCGCTTTGGGGTGTCGGCCAGCGCATCTTCTTCCTTCACGACGGACGAACCAGCAACCTGGTAGAAGCGATCTCATTTCACAGGAGTCCCGGCAGCGAGGCAAACAAGGTGATTGAGCGCTTCGACCGACTCAGCACTTCGGAGAAGCAAGACGTGATCAATTTTTTGAGATCGCTGTGAACGATAGCAAGCTACGGTCCCCAACAATTTGTGGCCGATAGGCCGCCGGCGACCTTCGCGCGTGATGCCGATGGGAACCACCTCGTACTTGGCTGGGTCGAGTGCCTTCAGCAGCGAAGCCGCTGAGATGAGTGACACCTCGTGCTCGCCGGAGCGGCCGCCGAACAAAACACCAAGTCGGATTCGCTTACTCAAGGCCGCCCCTGGCTTCGACCCGAAGCAAGGGCTGCTTCGTATATTGTTCGGGCAGCGAAACAATGGGCTCTGAGAGCTTCACGCCCGCTTGGCGGCGGCCGACGAGACGAACGTAGCCCAAGAAGCCACCGCGATCGGCTTCAAGCGCCTTGATTTCCACCGTATTGTCAGGAAAATTCGCCTTGTGCCAGTCAAGCCAAACTTGCCAGCCATCTGGCATAGAGTCGGCCACATCCACTTCCAGGATGCCCGTCCGCCCCCAATGCCGGCGCCACCAATCCGTCGAATGGAGGCACCACAGATCCTCAGTCCACCACTCACGAAGATGCTCAGGAGGGCTGCCTTCGATTTCTTGCATCAACCCGGCGCCCGCAATTCCCACCGTGCCTCCGGGCTTCACGAAGCGAGCAAGGTAGTTGAGGTACAAGTCGTCCGTTCCGAAGTATGGGAAGCAATCGATGCACATAATGGCGTCAAAAAATTCTGCCGCGAAAGGCAGCGACCGCGCGTCCGCATGGATGGGGAATACGCTGTCTTCGACGCCGGCGTCCCGGATGCGCTGCAGATTCTCGGAGGCGCTGAACCACAGGTCAGTTGCCCACACCTGCACGCCGAATTCGCGGTGCAAGAAGATTGACGAGGCCGCTCGTCCGCAACCGAGATCCAGCACCCTCATCCCGGGCCGCAAGTCGAGCGCTGCGGCCAGCCACTCTGTCATCCAGAGCGCGTTAGCCCCGCCGCTGATGCTGGCAAGAATCCATTCGTGATTGTATTTTGCGGAGCGCGGAAACTGGCTCGGGAACGAGGGCACTGAACTCATGGGGGATCTCACAAAGAACAGGCCGCGCAAAAACCTGTCCGGGCTGTCATTCCGAGGAGCGGCAGCGACGAGGAATCTCGCAGTGCCTATATTTTCAGAGCGGGATTCCTCGCTCTGCTCGGAATGACACAATTCCCAGCTGTTTCGCGCAGTCTGACAGCGACCGCCCTACAAAATCTTCTTCCCCAGTGCGGAGCTGACCAGTCCCACCGCAAGAGCGGCGGTGCGATTGAGCGTGTCAAGAATAGGATTCACTTCCACGATCTCGAGGGAAAGCATCCTCTTGCTGTCGGCGATAATCTCCATAGCGAGGTGAGCCTCGCGGAACGTTATTCCGCCGGGCACGGCCGTTCCCACGCCGGGCGCTTCGTCAGGGTCAACCACATCCATGTCAAGCGAGACTGCAAAGCCTTCGGTGTCGCTGGTTGCCAGGTCCACGCTTCTTTGCATAACGGTTCGCATTCCGAGCTCGTCGATGTCACGCATGGTAAAGACATTCACACCGCAGGCGCGAATTTGCCGGCGCTCGCGGGCGTCCACGTCCCGCACACCCACCAGGACGCAGTCCTTAGCGAGCAATTTGGGACCAAAGCCGAGAATCTGCGTCAAAGCCTCCGGGCCGAGGCCAAGCACTGACGCAAAGGGCATTCCGTGAATGTTGCCGCTGGGGCTCGACTCCGGGGTGTTCATATCGCCATGCGCATCAATCCAGAGACAGCCAATCTTCTGCTTGCGATCGTGATACGGCTTGGCGACACCCGCCAACGTTCCGATCGCCATCGAGTGATCGCCGCCAAGCGACAGGGGAAAGTAACCGTCCTCCAGCGTCTGCGATACACGCTGCGCCACTTCCTGGCAGGTCTCAGCGATTTCGTTCAGATATTTGGCGCGCCGGTCACCGAAATGCTGCTCCTCGGGAATCTTTACGTGCACGTTGCCGGCGTCTTCAACCTGGTGGCCCAGGGCCTTCAGCGCCGAGTTCAGACCGGCGGCGCGAATGGCCGAAGGGCCCATGTCGACACCGCGCCGCTCCTGGCCGAGATCGAGCGGTACACCGAGAATTCGGATTTTCATGAGCGACAGCGCGCCGATTAGTAATTGGGCTTCCTTAATCAACTGTTAAACTTCAGCGCTCTAGTGTTAGAGAACACCCTTTTTTTCAGCCAAGTTGACGGCTTTCAACCCTGTGAGAAAAGCGTCTACCTTTGTTTTCAATAGGTTGACGGCTTCGTTCGGAACGTTGGGTTTCGTGCAAATCCCCTGCGGAATAGCCAGAGAGCCCAGCAAAAGGCCTAGGGTACACAGGGACGCTTGCCAGATCGTGGAGCGCGCCGACACCCCGTTTACTCTGAGGTAACACCACGTTTTCTGATCCTCCCGCTCAAACGTAAATTGCTTGGCATCAATAACCTCTTGGCTTGACAAAAATAACTCTTTTGTTTTCAAGTATCTCTTGGCTTTGATCGTTGTGGGAAAATGTTTGCCCTTTGCTTTCAATAACCTCTTGGCTTCGTTCGGTACGTTAATCTCCACAAAATTATCGGTTCCTGCGTTCTCGGGAGGCATCGCGATAACGACACTGGCAACTGCCGAATTAACCGAGGACCAGTCTGGACTGCCATGCCCATGAGCCTATCACAAGCCTAAGCCTTTGTCAACAGAAATGCTGACGTGATAACTAGCCATTGAAACTAGCCTACTTACTCAGAGTGTGACTATTCCCGGATCGGCTGGCGCGCCTTCGAAAAGTCCGTCCCGTCAGAATTGCCGTTACT
>JASHYZ010000131.1 GCA_030042795.1 Terriglobia bacterium
TTTGCAGGTTTTTGAGATCCAGATCGAGCGAAGAACGAAGGTGGGTAGGAATGTCTGAATTGGGCCCGCCGGTCTGCATCAAGTCAAGAGGCGTGGCCAACACGATGGAAAGCTCATGGAGGTACTGGCGGAATTCAGCGTAGCTCCCAAAGCCCATGCCCCGCACGATGCGCACCATGGTGGAAGGGTCTAACTGCAGCCGACGGCTGAGACCGCGGAGGCTCTCCAACACAAACTCCCTCGGCTGCTCGAGCACGGAACGAATCACTTCCTGCCGCTTGGGGCTCAACTTCCGCACAAGTTCATCGAACGCCTGGCCTACAGGCAGGCGCTGCCGGCTGGAGCGGGGTTTTCCGTTGCGATTCATGTCTCACTAATAGGCCAAACCCCAGTTAGCGTCAATCAGATTTCAACATTTGTTTCATTCTCGCTTACCAAGCTCTTGTAACGCCTTTGTTCATCATTAAGTGAGTTCAAAACCAGATAAATTCGGCTTATGATCGATATTCCTAAAATCGGTCTTGACATTGCGCCTGCGGATGATTAGCGTAGTGCGGTGAACATTACATTGAGCACACCAACAAGTGTGCCTCCTGGGGAATAAAGCGCCTGAGGCTGGCCCGCGAGTCCGGATCCTGGAGCCGGATTCGCGGAGCCAGCCGACGTTCCACCTCTACAAGTTGTAGGGCGCTTCGGCTGCCGGGATCACAAATTACCTGGAGGAGCCAATGAAAAGCGAAGGCGCTCTGCGAACGCCGTGGCGGATTGTTGTAGGCGTTCTCCTGCTACTCAGTAGTGCCGGCGCGCTGCGGGCGCAGTTAAACCATGGCATCGTCGAAGGAATCATCACAGACCCGGCAGGCGCCTCGGTAGCGAACGCCTCGGTGACGGTCACTTCTCTAGACACGGGGGTCTCGACTCCCACCAAGACCAACAACACCGGCTATTACCGCGCCGTGGATTTGGTGCCCGGACGGTACCGGGTTCACGTTGAAGCGCCCGGATTCGAGCCCCTCGACATGGTGGACGTTCAGGTTCCCGCCGGGCAGGAGGTAAAGGTTGACGGGCAGTTGAAGGTGGGAAGCACGCGCCAAACGATTGAGGTGAGCGCCTCCGCGGCGCTGGTGCAGACGGCGCCGTCCAACAGTTCCACCACTGTAGAATCGCAAATCATTCAGGACATGCCCCTGCAAGGCCGCGACCTGCAGCAGTTGATCTATGTTCTCCCCGGCGTTCAAAGCGATGCCGGCCCTCCGGGAAGCAATTTCGGTTTCAACAGCCAATATGGGATTTTTCCGGATCCAACTTACGTTCAAGGCTCGGACGTCTCGGTGAACGGGGGGCAAGGCGGCGCCAACGCTTGGTATCTCGACGGCAGTTTGAACGTCTCGACGCTTTCAGAAAACATCAACGTCAATCCCTCTCCCGACGCAGTGTCTGAGTTCCAAGCCATCACCAGCAACCTGGCCGCCCAGTACGGCCGCACAGGTGGCGGCGTATTCAACGTTGTGCTGAAATCGGGTACGAATAAACTGCACGGCAGCGTGTACGACTACCTTCGAAATAGCGCGCTGGATGCGAGAAATCCGTTTACTTCGGTCGATGCCAACGGTAATCTCATTCCCAGCCGCCGGCTGCAGTTCACGGACTTTGGAGGGACCTTCGGCGGGCCCGTCGTGATCCCGCACATTTACAACGGCCGCGACAAGACATTTTTCTTTTTCTCGCTCGACAAGACCATCCTCCACTTGAACGGCACCGAGGTGTTCACCGTTCCGACGGCCTTGATGCGCTCGGGTGACTTCAGCGAAGACCCCAACGCTACCGCGTTCGGTATCTGGAATCCGTGGAGTACCACCGGACCGAATGCCAATGGACAGTTTCAACGCACGGCGTTCGGGACTCCGTTGGTGCCGAATGGCTGCTTGAATACTGTGGTTGAAACCGGCGCTCATACGTGTAATTTCAGCACGCAGCTTCCGTCAAGCATGCTCAATCCCATCGCTCAGTTCTTTGTGAACTCGTACCCCCTGCCGAACTTCGCCAATCCCAACACGAATTGCCCTGCGGGAAACGGCGGAGCGCTCATCTGCGACAATTACCTGGGAACGATCGGCAACAGCCAGAATCCCCTGAACATGTCCATCAAGGTTGACCACCAGTGGAGCGACAAGAGCAAGTACTTCGTGGAGTGGCTCTTCAATCCGGGCAGTTACGGCATTTTCAAAACGCCTTGGACCGGCCCCACGTTTCCGTCGGTGGGCTTCGGCGCCTCATTCCCGGTTGACTTCGCCAACCAAGTCGCCACGGTCGGAAATACTTACGTCTTCAGTCCCACACTCGTTAACGAATTCCGGGCCAGCTTCAGCCGGCAGTACATGAACAGCCACCCGTCTCAGGGTGCCTTCCCGGAAAGCGTGAGCGACCAATCCGGCGTTGAGCAGGAACTGGCGAATGCGCAGATCTTTCTGGGACCTGGGGTACCCATTCCGGAATGGGAAGTTGGCATGGTTGAGGGTCGAGGCTCGACCTTCGGTGACCCGGGGTTCCTGGACATGATGAGGGCGGGCGAAGCTTACACGATATTGGACAACGTGACCAAAACTCTGGGACGGCACACCCTCATGACGGGATTTATGTACCGAGATGAGCATGACGGTCGCCTGATTTATGATCCCACTCAAGTGGACTTCGACGGCACGCTGGTTCAGGACCCCATCACAGGTTTGGGCGGATTCGGCCTCGAGCAGTTCATGCTCGGCGCACCAAGCCCAAGTGTGGGAGGACTTGGCAAGACGCAGACGGGCCTAACCGGTCAGCCTTACCAAACGGATCATTATTGGGGGTTCTTTGCTCAAGACGATTTTCGAGTGAAGCCAAATTTCACCCTCAACGTGGGACTTCGCTACGACATACCGGGCTACTGGAGAACCCGGCAGCAGCCGATGTCAAATTTCTGCCTGAATTGCGTTGATCCGGCGACAGGGATGGAAGGTGAAATGATTTACTCCGGTTCCCCTCAACTGCCGGCGGGAAGCAACATCTTTCCCGCGAACAAGAAGGATTTTGCGCCGCGATTTAATTTCTCCTGGAGCCCCAGGGGTGACACCAAAACGGTGGTTCGGGCTGGCTACGACATGTTTTACACCAACGCCACCAATGCATTGAATAATGATGGGCAGGGAGTGGCGCCAGGACCGCTTTGGCAAACGTTCTCTTATTGGGAAGGAAGCAGCAATCCTTCCCAATGCGCGCCGTTCCTCGGCGAGTGCCCGCCCTGGGAACTCGGCAATCCAACAGTTCCGACTGGCGAACTCACGCAGCCTCCTATTCCTGCCAACGGTCTCTCGCCCGCTCAGAACAAGGTGCCTGGCTACGGATACTCGCTGCAGTTCTACGCACCTCCGCCCCACGTCGACCCGATGGTTCAAATGTGGAACGTGGACATCCAGCGCCAGCTCCCCGGCGACATGATGGCTGAGATCGGCTATGTTGGTAGCCACGGAACACACCTTGCCGGAGACACATTCCGCAATTTCAACTACGTTCCCACGGCCGACAAGCTGAAGTATCAGAATCAGCTCAATGCGGAAGTACCCATCAGCAATTATTTCTCGGGCAACACTCTCGCGCTGATGGAACAAACCTGGGGAGGCACCGAGTTGCCGTTCTCTGACATGTTAGTTCCGTATCCGCTGTTCAGTTCCATTTTTTCGCAGACGGTCCTTGATGCCAGCTCCTCCTACAATGCGGTGCACTTCAAAGTACAGAAACGCTTTACGCACGGGCTGAACTTCATCAGCGTCTATACGATTTCGAAAGAGATCGACAGTTGCACTGAGGCTCAGCTCGCTTCCCAGCTCTTCGACCCCATTCATTCGGGATACGCGGGGAACATCGGCGGCCGAATCGGCGCTGAGGGCGGCGGTTTCGCTTCGGGAGCTTCGGGCGTGTTCGGCACCGGCTGCCAGGACGAAGACAATCGCCGGGAGGACCGCACCATCTCGATTGCCGATATCCCGCAGCAGTTCAATTTTGCCGGCACCTACGAACTGCCGTTCGGAAAGGGCCGGAGCTACCTCAACCACGGCGGGGTGTTGAACGCGCTGTTGGGAGGATGGGTCCTCACGGGGAATTTTAACGCCGAGAGCGGCACTCCGCTCGATGTGACCGGGCCATGTGATGCCGTCACCTGCCGGCCCGACCTGATCGGCAATCCGTCACTTAGCCACAGCCGGCCCAAGGCGGACTTGATCAACGATTGGATCAATGCGAATGCTTTTCTGCCACCCTACGGGGCAGACCAGTCTTTCTGGCAGAATCCAACGGCCACCGATCCGCGCTACTGGCAGTTTGGAACCGCCGGACTCTATCTGCCGGGTCTCAGAGGGCCGGGCTTCTGGAATGTCGATACCTCTCTTTCCAAGCAGTTCCACTTTGGCGAGAACAAGTATCTGCAGTTCCGCTGGGAGCTTTACAACACCCTTAATCACCAGAATCTGGGCCTGCCCAACACAAACTTTTGCCTGCCTCCGGGCCCAGACGGCGAAACCGACACGGTGCACCAGGCAGGCTGTTCGTTCGGCAAGATCACAAACATTCAGACTGACCCGCGCGCCATGCAGTTCAGCCTGAAATTTGCGTTCTGAAGAAAGTCGGGATTTGCAAAACTTAATGGACGCGACTCGGCGGCCTCACGGCAAGAGCCTCCAACCGGGTTTTGATTGTGGCAGGTCTGAAGTAGCCTACATGTAAAGAGCTTGACATTTAGGCTAGGTTATGTTAGGGTGCCTGTGGAACCGGTAATGTCTCAGTCTGGCGTAGTGGTCCTGGTGGCCGTCCTTACGTCGAATTGAGACATTAGCCAGGGGCGAATCAGGTGCCAACGAACCCATTGGCGTCTAACCCTTGTGGCAAGATGAGTTTAGGTTATACAAAATAGGCCCAATTTCGAGACTTTCGAGGGGGGCGAACCCAATTTAGTAAACCTTGTGCCCACAGTGACTTATCGCCAAATCAGGCGCTTTCGTCGAATTTTTCTCGGAGCGCCTTTTGTGGAGAAGGGTCCGGGGGTGAGGGCAACGCAAGTCAGTGCACCAATCGCCAAGAAATCAGGAGACGATCCTTGATGCGACCACGCGTAATCGTGCCTTGCTTTTTTGTTTTCATTGCCTTGATAGCTCTTGTGTATGTCCGGCCGAATCGCGGACAATCTCCCGTCACCAGGCCCGACTATTCCGGGACGTTTGACAAGCAGGATGTCATGATCCCGATGCGCGACGGCGTCAAGCTGCACACCGAGATCTACGTGCCCAAGCAGGCCGAGGGTCCGCTCCCGTTTATCTTCGAGCGAACGCCCTACGGCCTCCACGACGACGAAAACGGATTCACCACCAAATTCGGTATTTATCAGGAGCTGATTCCCGAGAACTTCATTTTTGTCTTCCAGGATATTCGAGGCCGTTACGGCTCCGAGGGCACCTTTGTAATGTTCCGCGACCCGCGGGACAAGAGCGACCCGCACGCCATCGACGAGGGCACCGACACCAACGATACCGTTGAGTGGCTGCTCAAGAATGTGCCCAATAACAACGGGAAAGTTGGGATTCTCGGCATTTCGTACGGCGGTTGGCTCACCACCATGGCTCTGCTTGACCCGGACCCTGCCATCAAGGCCGCTTCCGAACAAGCTTCGCCGGCCGATCAATTTCTGGGCGACGACTTTCATCACAATGGCGCTTTCCGCCTGAGTTACGGATTCGAGTACTCCACCGAAATGGAGACCGGGAAGGAGAACTACTCCTTTCAGTTCGACCTCTTCGATACCTACGATTGGTATTTGAACAGGCTGGGCACGATTAGTACGGGCAACGCGAAGTACCTTCACGGGAGCGTGCCGACGTGGAACAACTTCGTTGATCATCCCAATTACGATGAGTTCTGGCAGAAGCAGGCCTTCGCGCCTTACCTGAAGAACCTGAAACTCAAGGTGCCCAACCTGAACGTCACTGGCTGGTGGGATCAGGAGGATTTTTACGGGCCGAACAAGATTTACGAACTCCTGGAGAAGAATGACAGCGATCACATGAACTACCTTGTTGCCGGCCCGTGGAATCACGGCGGTTGGGCCGGCCGGGATGGCAGCCATCTGGGCAAGATACAATTTGGAAGCGATACCAGTAAGTACTTCCGTCAAAACGTCGAATTGCCTTGGTTCACTTACTGGCTCAAAGGCAAGGGCGAGCTTCCGCTCCGCGAAGCGCTCACCTTTGAGACGGGATCAAATC